>JAHKAT010000248.1 GCA_018825925.1 Bacteroidota bacterium
TAAATCATATTTTTAAATCATCAATGGTTATTCTAATTGGTTTATCAGTCTTAAGAAAAAAAGGGATTCTAAATCAATTTTACATTCAAAAACAATCATAGTATGAATGTCAAACAAAAAATAGAATTTTGGATCGTTCAAATTGTGTTGAAGCTTTCCAATCTTTTTTTATCCATATTGTGTTGGTTATTTTTTAAGAAAAGGAAAACACCAAAAAATATCCTACTATTTCGCACAGGATCCATGGGAGACTCGATTTGCGCAATGCCAGCCATTGAATTAATAAAAGCAAATTATCCCAATGCTAAAATTGATATTCTTACAAATGCAGGCGGAAATAATTTAGTTTCAATTGGTAATTTAATATCCAATTCTACAGTTAATCAAATAATTGACTATTCTGATAAAAATGTGAAAGCTTGGAGTAAATTAATAAGAGAATCCAACTACGACTTATATGTCGAGTTACCTCAATACACAATGCCTTTTTCCAGCTGTATCCGAAATATGCTTTTTTGTAGGTTTTATTTAAGAATAAAAGCTGGATTTGGCTGGCAATATACAGATATAAAATTTTTCAGAAAAACTCAAGAAAAATTTAGGAAGTTTCCTAACGAAAAGGATAGACTAGTTCAAATTTTAATCAAAAATGGTCTGATTCTAAAAGACTATCCGTTGTATAATTTCAATGTGTCTAAAGAAAACCATAAGAAGGTCGAAAATTTAATTCAAGAGTCCAACTGGAATTCAGAGAAAACAACAATTGGTTTGGTGGTTGGAGCAAAGAGACCCCAAAATCAATGGCCAATAAGCCATTTTAACTCAGTAATCCAACATTTTGGGGATAGATTAAATTGGTTTGCATTTGGGTCTCAAGAAGATTCTGAGAAAATTGAAAGCTTGCAAGCACATAGTTTAATCTTCAATTTTTGCGGTAAACTAAAACCATTAGAAACCGGCCTTATGATGCAAAAATGCGACTTGGTTTTATCGAATGATACAGGGCCGATGCATCTCGCTTATGCAATGAATGTTCCTTTGATCAGTCTTTTCAGTTCTAGAGATTACCCTAATAAATGGTATCCACCTTCCAATAATGCTAACGAGGTCTTCAGAACCGAAGATATTGAATGTTCGGTGTGCTTTTCTTCAGTTTGCGCAGATAACATTTGCATGAAAAGGATAACGCCTGAAAAAATCATTCAGGCCATAGATATTAAAATCGATTCAATCGAAGATAAAACTCGATGACAAATAAAAAAATCCTCATCACCCTCGATTGGTTTCTACCCGGCACCAACTCCGGTGGACCGGTGCGCTCGGTTGCCAACATGGTGGAACAAGTTCCTGATTTCACCTACTATATTTTAACCCGAAATACGGACTATTGCAGTACCTTACCTTATGAAGGAATCCAACAGGATACTTGGGTTCAATTCTCAGAAAATGTGTTCGTTTATTACTTCTCCGATTGGAATTTATCTCCCCAAACTATTGCAGATAAAATCGAAGAATCTGGCGCAAAAACCATTTATATCAATGGTATTTATTCGAGAATGTTTTCGCAAATTCCACTTAAAATAGGTAAAAAATTAGGGCTGAATTGTATTGTTGCTCCTAGAGGAATGTTGAGTCCGCATGCCATCTCCGTGAAGCCGCTTAAAAAGAAATTATTCTTGATTTTGCAAAAATTGAAAGGTCGGTACAAAGGAGTCGTCTTTCATGCCACTTCAGCTTCTGAAAGAATGGACATTGTGAATCAATTTCCGAATTCATCCAACTCGAGCTTAATTCCCAATTTAACCAGAGTCTGCGTTTCATCCAAAGAGGTATTGATTGAAAAAGATACGAAGAGCTGCAAATTAATAACCCTAGGAAGGATTTCACCCGAGAAAGGTACGTTAGAAGGCTTGAAGGCACTCCAAAACATTAGAGGAGTCGAAATTCAATACGACCTTTATGGTACACGCAATGATTTGGAGTATTGGGAGGAATGCAAACATGCATTGGGTCAAATGCCAGCCAATATTAAGGCCCAGTATTGTGGAACATTAGGTAGTGATGATGTTTTGGATAAAATACAAGAATATCACTTTCTGTTTTCGCCCAGTGAAGGAGAAAATTATGGCCATTCCATCGTGGAGGCATTCATGGCCGGTAGACCGGTGATCATAAGAGACAATACCCCTTGGAAAAATCTTAAAATTCAAGGAGTTGGAGTTGAATGTCAAAAGGAAGAAATGGTGTTTTATTTAGACCAATTCACAAAATTGGACAACGAAGATTACCAACGAATACTCCATAAAGTGAAAACTTTCAGGGATAAAACATTTAACAATCAACCCATTATTGATAAATATACCGATTTGTTCAATTCATGAAAACAGATTTAAGCTCATTTGACAATACTAATTTTTCTCACGGAAAAAGTTTTACAGTTCGTATCCTTTGGATTTTAATGAGTCGCATTTTTTTTGAAACCGCGCTTCCTTATCCAAGTGCTTTTAAATTGACCCTTCTTAAATTGTTTGGTTCCAAAATTGGGAGGAACATCGTTCTAAAACCCTCTGTAAAAATAAAACATCCTTGGTTACTTTCCCTTGGAGATAATTCATGGATTGGAGAACAGGTGTGGATCGATAATTTAGCACAAGTTACTATAAAAGAAAACGTGTGCATTTCACAAGGCGCAATGCTTTTAACAGGAAACCACAATTATAAATCCTCCTCTTTCGATTTGATGACAGGTGAAATTGTGCTTGAAGAAGGCGTTTGGATCGGTGCAAAAAGTGTCGTTTGCCCTGGCATAACTTGCGCAAGTCATAGCATTTTAACGGTAGGCTCCATCGCTACCAAAAACCTCGAGCCCTACTCTATTTATCAAGGCAACCCAGCCCTTAAAATTAAGTCCAGAGAAATAAAATAATTCTTCCCCCTTTGGAGGGGGATTAAGGTGGAGGTCAATACAAAACACCTCCAAAGTGCTAAATTAAATTTCTTTTTCCTTTCAATTAAAATGCTAAAAAGTATATTTCATCAAAGATAAAATCTCCTCCCCCTCGTTCCCCCTCCTAAGGGGGAGGAAGACAGAATGCAGCGTCAATAGTCAATAGTCAATCGTCAATAGTCAAAAGATAAAAAGACACATAAACCATCTCCCCCTTTGGAGGGGGATTAAGGGGGAGGTCAATACAAAACACCTCCTAAGTGCTAAATCAAATTTCTTTTCCTTTCAATTTAAATACTAAAAAGTATATTTCATCAATTATAAAATCTCCTCCCCCTCGTTCCCCCTCCTTAGGGGGAGGAAGACAGAATGCAGCGTCAAAGTCAATAGTCAATAGTCAATAGTCAATAGATAAAAGATAAAAGATAAAAGATAAAAAGACA
>JAHKAT010000249.1 GCA_018825925.1 Bacteroidota bacterium
AAGCCTAGATTTTTGATGTACTTAGACTTTATTCGTCCTCAACTATCGAAGCAAATTCACATGCCCCACCTTGTACTTTAATTCGCCTTGCAAGGTTTTGAATTGTACTTTCCAAGGGTAGGCACCATCTGGAGCAATCTCTCCATTATTGGTTGTTCCTTCCCATTCATCGGTAATCGAAAAGCCTTCAAAAATCAATTCTCCCCAACGATTGAAAATCATTAAATGAAAACCTTCTTCAGATATACCAAAGCCTTTTAATCTGAAATTTTGATTAAAACGATTGAAATCTGGGGTAAAGGTATTAGGTGCGTAAATATTATAGTCGGGCTTCACTACTACTGCCTTTTCTATGGTGTCACTACAACCATTTTCACTTATTGCAATTAATTGCACATCAAACTCTCCAAAAGTAGAGTAGGTGTGCGTAGGATGTTGTAAATAGGATTTAGCACCATCGTTAAAATCCCAAATATATTCGACAGCGTTGGTCGATAAATTAGTGAACTGAAAAACAGGGTCGAAAATGGACTTTTCATAACCGTTTACTTTGAAGTCAGCGTTTGCACTGTGAAGAACACGTAATGTGTCGCTGTATTCTCCCTTGTATATGCATCCGGAAAAATGAACTGCTGTTAAATTGATGATGTAATCGCCGGGTGTTGGATAAGATACAATGGCTGTGTTACCATTTTTTATTTTACCATTTCCTAATTCCCATGTTAAAGCCCAGTCCTGTGGATTAATCGAATTGGTAAATAAGGTATAGGAAGTATTCGGACAAATTAATGGAGTTTCAAACATGATATCCAATTCTGGACGTTCTATTATATCAATATAAATTTGATCTCGAAGGGTGTCGTTGCATTGGGAAATTAATTCGGTGTACAAGATAGTGTCGCTTGTTGGAAAAAAGGTTCTTGGAAATAGACAACTATCACAATCTAACCATCGCAAAGCCTCAATTGGCGTGTTTCCAGTGTATTTTATGTCTGCAACAATAGAGTCGTTTTCGCAAAGTTCAGTATTCGTCACCTCCAAAAGGTAATCGTCTTCCAATTTTTTGAAAATATTGATTAAAACGGTCGCTTGAATTTCACATCCATTCTTATCGATTACCGTGGAAGTTAAAGGAGTAGTTGTCGCGAAACTTGCGAGGATAGGACTGCTGTTTTGGTTGTTACCATTGGGCCATGTATAATTGTAAGGAGACGCTCCTCCGGATACTAAAACATCAATTCCAACTGGGCTATTCGCACATACAGTTGTGTCTTTTGAAATTGAAATACTCAAAGGAAGTGGCTCAGCAACGACAATGGTATCCGCTTCATTACATTGGTGTAGATCCTTAACTTCACAAGAGTAGGTTCCAGCAATTTCCATTATACTAAAAGTGGTATTACCATTGCTCCATAGAATTTGATAAGGTGCAGTTCCGCCTTGAATTTGGGAACCAATATTGGTAGTGTCACCATTACACATAATTGGATTACTAACTGTTTGAAGAGTAAGCGGTTGTGGTTCAGTTAGTAAAGTATCTAATTGATTAGTGCATCCATTTTGGTCTGTTACGTTTACTTGATATAAACCGGCAAACAAGGAGTCGATGTAACTTCCGTTTTCTCCATTAGACCAAGAGTAAACACGTGTGCCAGTTCCACCTGAAGAATTGGCTGAAAGAAACCCTGTGTTATTGCCAAAACAATCGATATTCACCAAATCTTCAATAACAATATTTACTTTGGTAGGTTCAAAAATAGAAAACTGTATAATCGTGTCACAGCCCAATGCATTGGTGATTTTCAGGATGTGAATACCAGGTGATAACTGATCGAAGTTTGGAGTATTGGAGCTCGTGGTGTTGTCTAACAAATAAGTGAAAGGTGCATTGTTTGGATTATTAATGTTTAATTGAGCAATACCGTCGTTATAGCCAAAACAGGTAATATCGGTTGTCGAAACTGTTAAGCTTGAAACAAAATGATTGATAGTGATCATTAATGAATCAATAGCGGATGGACATCCATTTGGATTGGTAGCTTGAAAATATACTTTTGACCATCCTTGATAGATTTCTTGGGCAGAAGGAGTGTAATTACAACTATTTGCATTTGGCGTGCTAAATGTGCCAGTTCCACCAAACCAAACGGGGTTTATACCGTTGACGGTAGTTGCAGATAAGGCTGCCACTGCATCAGCACAAATTTCTTGATCGTTTCCAGCCGTCACTTCAGTTGAAGGATGTATGGTGACTGTGAGCGAATCGTAACTATAACAATTATTCAATTCTGCTTGAACTGTGTACGTTTGTGTTCCTACATTTTGTTGAAACGAACCGCCATTAGGTATTCCGTTGCTCCAGATGTAATTTCCTCCAAGTGTTGCTGTTAAGGTTATAATGTCATTTTCACAACCAGCTTGATTGGGACCAGCCTCAACCAACGGTAAAGGATTAACGGTTACTAGGGAGAATGCGGTGTCACGACACCCATTCGCATCTGTTCCGATTACACGATAGCTGGTTTGGCCGAGCGTTGGTTGAAATTGGACACCGTTTGATATACCATTATTCCAACTATAGGAGATAGCTCCAGACCCGGATAAAGTAACATTTTCGCCGTTGCATAAAGTGGTATCAGGAGTCGCAACTACAGGGGGTAGGACTAATACTTGAATGGGGAAAACAATCGAATCTCTACAACCATTATCAGCAATGGCTAAAAGCTCTACGTTATATGTTCCGCCAACGGTGTAAAAGTGCGCGGGAGTCTGATAGGAACCTGTTGTTTTCGGAGTGTTGATATTGAGGCCATTTCCAATAGGGCTGATTTGGCCGTCCCCAAAGTCCCATCGGTAAGATAATAAGCTAGTTGGAGGTGGTGCAGTTGATTGATTGGTGAAATAGACACTATCTTCTGCACAAATTTGAGTGGTGTTCGATATAAAGTCAGCAAATGGTGAAGGTTGTTCGTTAATTATAATGTCTAAGGTGACGCTGCACCCAGAACCTTGAAATGGAGTGATGGTACAGGAGTATGTTCCGCCTGTAAAAACGGTTATTGATTGAGTGTTGGCCCCATTGCTCCACTGATAGTTACTAGCTCCTGCGGGTGCTGTTAATATTGCCGAATCTCCCGTGCAAATAAGGTGATTGGAAGCGGTAATTCGGTCAACCGAGCAATTTGCATCTACATAACAGTATCCATAATGTCCTGTTTTTGAACAATCTCCACTGGTAAATTCAATTTGAATGTTTTGTCCTATGTAGCTACTTAAGTTGGTGAATACAGTTTCCCAGTTTTTGTACAATACGACTTTACCATTATAGGTGGTGGCTTGATAGTTTTGGGCAGTTATTGGGTCTGCAATAACAGAGTATTCTCCGCATGGAACGCTTTGCCCGTTCGAGTCAAAAACCCGCACCGTGAAATAAGGTAGCTCGGGAATTGTATGATCACTTGGAGATTCAAAAATTACCGCATAGCTGTATGTAAACAAATAATTGGAGGAATCCACTAAGAATGTTTGTTTCATGCGTGCTCCTTTTGCTCCAATGCCAGTGCCATCTCCTAATCGTACGGAGAAATTTCCTCCCATTGGATTGTTGGTTGGAATTCCTGTTACAGGATCAACTCCATTACCCATAATTTGATGAAATGCACTTGGGCTGGCTGGTGTTTCATTAACGTAACTGTATGAACTGAGGCCATTAACATCGCCTCGTGTTAATTCCCAACCAGTTAAATTTCCATTTTCAAAATCGATATTGGTGCACGGCCCATTGATTACCTTAGGTGTAATGGGCGATTTATTGCCGTTTCCTTTTGGAAGCTCTGTTTTTACGGTTTCAATAAATTGCGTGTATTCTGCGTTGAATTTTTCTTTCGTATAATGAGGCTGGGTACGTAATTTGTTTAATGTTATTTGGAAAAAATCTTGATATTCTCGATTAATAAAATGGAAAACCTCTTCGTCATTTTTTTGATCTTGAGTAAGGGTAAGGTTTTTTTGAAATTGAGCTAAACTTTTACTTTCAAAATAAAATTCAATTTGATCGTGTTCGTGTTCTCTCTCCTGTCCAAAACCATTAATTGTTATGAAGAGTATTGGCAGTATTGCTATGATTTTCTCTTTCATAATTGTATGGTTTTAAGTTCTATCAATACGAGTGTTTCTTCTATATAGTTGCTTTTTTTGAAATTTAATTGATAAGCGGTAAATGTGATGTTTTTATGGCTGAGATTGTTATGCATGAATTGTAAATCTAATTCTTGAGTTGGTATTAAATAAAGAAGAAATAAGACACGACTATTTTTTTGACTGTAGTCGTTTATTTTAGGAAAGCATTCACAATACGATTTCTTAAGGAGTTTTTAATAAAAACACATTTCATCAAATTATAGAGTTGAAAATGATTTTTAGTAGTTTTTATCTCATTACTAATACAAATCCAGTTTTTATCATTCTTTGACCTTCCAATGTCTTAAACTGAACCTTCCAAGTATAGGTTCCGTCTTGCACAATTTTTGATGCGTAGGTTCCGTCCCAAGCTTGGTCCTTGTCTTTAGTGTCAAAAACAACTTCCCCCCATCTATTAAAAATCAAAAGATTAAAATCTTCGTCGGAAATTCCAATACCTTGAGTTTTGAAAAACTCATTTCGATTATTTTGATTTGGCGTAAATGCATTTGGAACATACAATGCATACTCAAAAGTAATTCTTAATTGTTTTTCAATAAGGTCTGTACAACCATTAGCAGATGTAACCAAAAGTTGAACCAACATATTCCCAAAATTGGTATAAGTATGTTGTGGATTTATTAGTTTGCTCTTAGATCCATCGCCGAAATCCCAGGCATTGAAAAATCCTCCTGTTGAAAGGTTTGTGAATTGAAAGCTTGGGTCCAAATAAGATTTTTCATACGAATCAACTTCAAAATCAGCTTTAGGTTTTGGATATACCACTATTGAATCATCCAAGAATAGATCATACTTGCATCCTGATAAATGATATAAAACAAGTTGAACTGGATAAGTGCCTGGATTTGAAAAAGATGTAGTAAATGTTCTGTCTTGATAAACTTCCATTCCGTTTAATCTCCACTCAAATACCCAATTAGGCTCAAGGTTTTGATCTAAACTAATGGTTAATTCTTCATTCGGACATGCACTCATCGCTGAAAGATCTAAATTGACTTCAGGAACTTCAATTAAATTTATGAAAATACTTTTCTCAATCGTTTCGGAACATATGTTTGATCCACTTACGGTAAAAGTGGAATCTTGAGTGATTTTAACCCATCTAGAGGGTGAGCAGGTATCACAATCTGTCCATTTCATTGAACTAATTGGAGTAATCCCCTTGTAATTGTAGACTAAATGAATACTATCTCCAACACAAACATCAATTTTATTTGAAGTTAATGATAAATCATTCAATTGATTTTGATAAACATATATATTCATAGAGGTATCTACTGAACAATTGTTCGAATCCATAACTGTGATTGCAATTAATCTATTTGCATCACACATGGTTTGCACATTGTTTGAATTGTTCATTGGTGCAACGTTCCAATTGTAATTATAAGGGGCTGTTCCACCCAGTACTTGACATGTAACAGCGATGTTCGATCCTTTACAAACGGTGGTGTCAGGTGAAATGGACATTTCTAAAGGCTGTGGAGCAAATATATTGATGGTATCAATTATTGTACAATTATTTTTATCGATGGCTTTTACGACGTGCGTACCTTCTGAGAAATTTTGAATATTGCTTCCTTTAACACCATTCCATACATAGGTGTAAGGGGTAATTCCACCTTGAACATTGTTCTCAACAATTGCTAACTCTCCAAAACAACGTATTGTATCAATAATCAAACTGGAAGTTAAATAGTTTGGTTGACTGACATTTACGGATATAGAATCAAGGCAACCATTATTATCTTGTAATCTTGCAGTGTAAGTGCCTATTCGTAAACTGTCATTTATCAATAAATTATCTATTGTATTCGACCATTTGATATTAATACTGCCCGTTCCACCTGTATGTGAAATCTCAATTCTTCCAGTAGAATCACCATGACATATTACGTTTTCAACGGAAACTAGTATAATCTTCAGTTTTGCTGGTTCTAAAATATTAAAAGGGATCAGGGTATCACATCCATTGGCATTCACAATTCTAACGGAGTGAGCACCAGGGGTAAGTCCAGAAAACGAACTTGTATTCCCAGGAGTACCACCATCGAGAGAAAAGGTGAAGGGTCCATCTGCCGTATTGTTCATGGTGAATGTCGCTGTCCCGTCATTCGCACCAAAGCAAGAAATATTTTTTGTTACCACTGAAGGCTGTCCATTGAAAATTCTCAAAATCAGTTGAACCGAATCAATTGCCCCTGGACACCCGTTAATCAAGGCGTCTACTTGAAAATATAGCCAGACTCCTCCGGCAATAAATTCCGCATTGGTAGGAGTGTAGGTGGTGTTTAATTGATTTGTTGTACTAAAAGTACCAGAACCACCGAACCAAGTTGGGTTTTGACTTTGCGTAGTGTCTCCGCTTAAGGCAATAGTATTGCCATAACAAGTTGGAGAGGATGTTCCGGCATCAACCGTAGGGAAAGTCGCAGGCTCTGTAATTGTTTGATTGATGGTAATTACACAACCATTTGCATCTGTAACAGTAAGGGAGTAGTTTCCAGCAGTCAATCCAGAAAGGGTGGTGGAAGTTTGTGTCGGATAACCAGCCCATGAATAGGTGTATGGATTTGTACCTCCGTTGGCCGTTACGGTAAGAGAACCATCAGTACCTGCATTACAGCTTACGTTTTGAATGTCGGTGAAAGTAGCTGTTAAAAGTGCTGGTTCTAAAATATTAAAAGGGATCAGGGTATCACATCCATTGGCATTGACAATCCGCACGGAGTGAGCACCAGGGGTAAGTCCAGAAAACGAACTTGTATTCCCAGGAGTACCACCATCGAGAGAAAAGGTGAAGGGAGCGCCATTCATGGAGGTCATACTAATGTCTATTGATCCATCATTAGCGCCAGAACAGGATATGTCTGTTGTGGTATAATCGAAGTCGCCAGTATATGTTACCAGAACGAGCTCTATACTATCAATTGCACCATCGCAGTCATTTAAGCTTTCGACATGCAGATACAACCAAGTACTTCCATTGTTGAATTCAGTTGGATGAGGGGTGTAGGTAGGGTTAAGTATAGCGTTGTTGGAGAAAGTACCTGAACCACCCAACCAAAGTGGGTTCTGACTGTTCGAAGTCGTTCCTGCTAATTGAACTGGATCTCCTTCACATACTATTTGGTAATTTCCTGCATCGACTGTTGGCAAAATTGTTTGATTTGCCACAACTATCGAATCAATGTTTGTAGAGCATCCGGATGTATCAGTAATGGTTATGTAATGTGTTCCTAATCCAACTAGTGTGCTGTCTGTTGTTGCACCGTTTGACCAAACCGGATTTGTTTGTTGGTTCATAGTATCGACAATTGCACTAACCCACACATTTGTAACGGTTGGACATTTAAAGATTGTGTCTTGTATTATGTTTACAGTAGGTGTTTCAATATTTTTAACAGAAAAAAGGTGGCAGATTGTGTCTGGAAAGCAACCATTTATATCATTTCCACATACTTTGTATTCAATTATTGGCGGCAGACCAGGTGTTCCGCTATAGATGGTTGAATCACAACTGGAAGTACACGACAAATAGGTGTTGTATGCTCCTGAAGATCCAGGACTTACACTTTCCCAAGTTATTGATGATTCGTTGTAATAATAAGCTGTAAATAATCCATTACATCCTGCGTTTAAATCGAGGTTAGGTCCAAAGTGTGGTCGGGGATAAGAAGTTATACTGAATTGATTTGCGTTACTACCAGGTTTACAAAAGGTCAATATGTGAGGTCCCGGCCCTGTTAAACAAATTGGTGATCCTACGGCTATAGGGGGCCCACAATTAATTTTATAGTATAGGGCTCCTGGTGGTACAGCTCCACTGCTAATTTGAAAATTAATGGCAGTAGCATCAGGATGCAGTGTTATTACAAATTCTAAGCAACGGTCCGGATTAGTTGCTCCACAACATTTCCCGTTTCGACTTATGAGAGGACTGGTATAACTAGCTGTAGGGCTTGACGATAAATCTACAGTTAAGCTAGGTGTTGATGGATCGCATCCTTGTGAATACACATTATTAATTAGGGAAATAATACTTAATAAAATGATAAGGCTTACATATGATGGTTTTCTGCTCATTTTCATCCTGGATTTATACTGGTACTAGGTCCTTTTAAGTTTCTGCTTTTAATTTTTACAATTAAAATTTTATAACTTTTTATATCGAAATATATCTTTAATGTACAATTTTATTTTGATATTTTATTTGAGTTTTTTTTAACTTATTTTTAGTTAATCTTTTTTTTTCGTGGTTTATGCATTTGATTTACAATGATTTAATATCTGTAGGTATGCATAATAATAAAAAGTATAAATGGACGTTAATCGTGATGATTGGCTTTCTTTTGTTTGACTTTGATTATTCTACATAACGGACATCATTAACGAAGTTTATTTTTGATAAATGTTCAGCTACTATAGCAAAATGGCCGAACTCTTCTGTGATAATGCCTTGAATTTTATAGATTCCTTTTCCTTTGTAAGGAAATCTTCTTGCTACCTCAGGGAAGTGAACAGAGTCGAAAACCTGGCCGGTGGTATCAATAAAATTACCGAAATACATCAGTTCATTTTTAATGGTTTTCGATTGCTTAAGTGCTATGAGGTAGCCGTAACAAACCACTTTTTGATGTAGTAAAGATGGAATGTCCTTGGCTAAAACACCATTACTTGTGCTTTCTTCTGTTAAATCGAAAGGATTGCAAAGAGGAAAACCGAGCAGTTCCATCTGCTCGAATGCAAGCTCTAAAGGATCGTCTATAAATTGTGGAAGCTTGAAGTTCTTTCTCAATGGAGCAAATAAAACGGGTTGCGGATTTTTGTCGTGTACTTTGTTGTGAAAAAGATGAGCTTTCCAAAGCATGTTTCGACGTTCTTCTGGCAAATCACGTAAGGCACCAATGCGAATAATCAACAGAAGTTGCTCCAATGGAATTGCTGTTCGATTCAAAAGATCTTCAAAATGAATGAATGCTCCACCTCTTTTGCGTTCATTAAATACTTTGTGCAATAAAGCGGACTCGATTCCCAATACTAAATTAAAACCAAGAATTATGCGTTGATTTAAAATTAACGTTTCGTAATCACCTTCATTGATACTAGGGGCTTCAATGCTTCCACCTAACATTCGCGCTTCATGGACATAAACTTCAGTTCGATAATAGCCACCAAAATTATTAATCGTTGCCACCATGTATTCTAAAGGATAGTAAGCTTTTAAATATAAACTTTGGTAACTTTCTACTGCATAAGAGGCAGAGTGACCTTTGGAAAAAGCATACCCTGCAAAACTTTCTATTTGCCGCCAAATTTCACGACTCAGTTCTTCTGTATATCCTTTTTTCTTACAGTTTTCAAAGTAAGTTTCTTCTACTTTTTGAAACTCAGCTCTGGATCTAAATTTACCAGACATTCCTCTTCGCAATACGTCTGCTTGGCCTAAATCTAGTCCTGCAAAGTGATGCGCGACTTTTATTACATCTTCTTGATACACCATCACGCCGTAAGTGTCGGGCATAATAGAAAGCATTACTGGATGTGCATCTTTCCTTTTTTCGGGATACTTGTGGCGCAAAATATACTCACGCATCATTCCCGAATGCGAAACCCCCGGACGAATAATAGAACTGGCGGCAACGAGGGTCAAGTAGTCGTCCACTTTTAATTTTTGTAAAAGCATGCGCATGGCAGGTGATTCAACGTAAAAGCAACCCAATGCTTGTGCTTCGCGTAAAAGCGTCTTGATTTTTTCGTCTTGCTTGAAATGACGAAGATCGTGTATGTCATGCGCCGGACGATCGGGTTGATTTTGCTCTACAATCGTTAAACAATCGTGTATTTTAGCTAATCCGCGCTGACTCAATACATCAAACTTATATAGTCCAACATCTTCAGCTTCTAGCATCGAAAATTGAGTGGTTGAATATCCTTTGGGCGGTAAAAAAGTTGCGCTGTACCAAGTGATGGGCTTTTCACTGATGACGATTCCTCCTGCATGCACGCTCAAATGAGAGGGCAAACCTTCAATCTGTTTGGCGTATTTTAAGACTAATACGGATAGTTCGTCGAGTTGCTGCACAATGAATTTTCCACTGCTTAATCGATCGATTTCTGTTTTCGGCAATCCAAAAACTTTGCCTAGTTCGCGAACCGTAGCTCTGTATTGAAAGGTGTTGTAAGTACAAAGTAAGGCTGTGTTGGGGTAGCGATTGAATATGTACTGGGTTACGTCTTCTCTGTCTTTCCATGAAAAATCAATGTCAAAATCGGGTGGGTTTTTGCGGTACAAATTAATGAAACGCTCAAAATACAAGTCGAGTTCCAATGGATCAACATCGGTTATTCGAAGTAAATAGGCTACTAAACTATTCGCGCCACTGCCTCTGCCGACATAAAAATAGCCCTTGGAGCGGGCGTATTGGGTAAAGTCCCAAGTGATTAAGAAATAAGACAAATAGTCTTTTTGAGCGATAATTTGTATTTCTTTTTGAATTCGTTCTTCAATAATGGTGGTGGAATTTGGGTAGCGATAAGAGAGACCCTTGTAGCTTAATTCGGTTAACAAAGCAAGGTCTTCTTCTTTACTTCCGGTGTAGGTTTTGAGGTTTTGTGGCGGAGCTTCTTCTCCAAACTGAAACGAAATACGACAGTCGGAAAGCATATTTTTAGCTTGTAAAATAAGTTCAGGGTGTTCTCTAAAATCATGTTTAAAATCAGCAAAACTTTTAAAGAGCTGATCAATTCTTCCGGTTTGACTTTCTTCCAATTTGGAGAGCAAACAATTTTGATGGATCGATCTAAGAAGGCGGTGGGTATTGTAATCGCGTTTATTTCTAAAAGTCATGCTTTGCAAAGCGATTAGCTTGTTTTTAGGTAATGTAGGAGGATGGATTTTGAAGCGATTGAGTTCGTGGGATTGAATTCCTAAAAATTCATTTTCATGAAGTGATTTTGGAACGTTTTTCCAAGGATAGACAATATAGCAGTTGCCAAGATGAGGAGGCTGCTGTGGAAACTCTTTTTGCTGATGTAAATAGTGACTCAAAAAAGTATTTAGCTCATGGAACCCACGATTGTTTTTAGCAATAATGATGTACTTCTGCTCCAAGTTATTGCGAATATCTACCCCAGCGGCAATCGGATACTTTACTTGTTGACTATCAATGCATGATTGAAGTATAGCCGTTGTTGTATTGATGTCGGTAATCGCGATAGTGGGGTAATTGTTTTCACGCGCCCACGAGATAATTTCGCCAGGAGAAAGAATTCCGTATTTTAAACTGTATCTAGAATGAATATTGAGCATTTTGAGTTGTATTGTTAAATTCTGCGATTGGCTAAAAGGGGAGGAGGCTCTCCTGAAAATGGATTCCAACGACCGATGGTTTTGGCTTCCATTCCAACGGCCCGCATCACAGCTCGATCACCGTATCGGGCTCTAATTTTGTCCATGGCTTGGTACAGTTGGACGTAGTTAAGATTGTCGTCAAATAAACTCATTTGATGATGTCCGTTGACCAATTCGCTGAATCGAACACCTATCAATCGAACCAAAAGGCGACGGTTATAGATTCGTTGAAAAAGTTCGGCAACAAGCGGAATCAAATCATGATCAGCAGACGTGTAGGTCAGACGTTTTTGGAGGGTTTGGGTTTGAAAATCAGAATATCGAATTTTGACCGTAACACAGGCCGTTACTTTTTTCCCTCTGCGCAATTGAAAAGCGAGATTTTCGGCCATCGCCGCCAGTATTCCTTTTAGTTTGAGGATGTCAATGGTGTCGTGATCGAAGGTGCGCTCGGTTGAAATTGATTTTCGTTCGTTGTACTGTACTACTGGCGATAGGTCGATTCCTTGTGCTTTTCGCCAGATACTTCCTCCGTTTTTTCCAAAAGCGCTTTCCATCATTTCGACAGGCATTTCTTGTACGGTATGTATTTTTTGAATTCCTAAATCGCGAAACATTTGATAGGTTTTTAAACCCACCATGGGGATTTTTCGAATTGATAAGGGCCCAAGGAATGGCTTTTCATTACCGTAATCAATGCGGATTTGGTTGTTTGGTTTTGCTTCGCCAGTCGCTATTTTAGAAACGGTTTTGTTTTCAGATAAACCAAAAGAAATAGGCAAACCAGTTTCTGTAGTTATCTTTTTTCGAATTTCACTAGCGAATTTGTAACAACCATAAAATTGATCCATACCTGTTAAGTCAATATAAAACTCATCAACGGATGATTTTTCATACATCGGCGTACTTTCTTTGATGATATCGGTCACCATTCGAGAGTATTTCATGTACGTGGCGGAATTCCCTTTTATAATAATAGCTTCTGGGCAACGATCTTTCGCCATTTTCATAGGCATAGCAGAATGAATGCCGTATTGCCGTGCCTCATAGCTGCAGGAGGCGACAACACCGCGATCACTCGTCCCACCAATCAGAATCGGTTTTCCTTCCAGCCGACTATCTAGCAGGCGTTCGCACGACACAAAAAACGTGTCCAAATCCATGTGTAAAATTGAGCGCAAGCCAGCCATATTTTTATTGTTATCATCGTGCTTGCATATCGCTTTAATGGAATTGTTCTCGGAAGAAATGCCCTTCTCTTGTCCCGAATTCAAATACAAAAATACATTGATTTTATGTCTTTGGATTAAAAAGTAATCAACAATTAGGTTAAAAAGTAATCAACAAGTTTTCAAAAATAACGATGTGTCAACGTAATTTATTTACGTGGAGCAATGAATGGTTTTATTCTTTTCGTTAAATAAAAAAGTAAGTATGTTTTTGTTGATGGAAAGGGGGAACGGTCAAAGAAATAACTAGATGAAGCTATAAAAACAATAGAAATGGTATATACAGTATGAAACTGATTGTTGGAGGTCCCGTCGCCAAAGTATAAGCACTTTCGAATTTAAATGGAGTAAAACGAAAAAACTGAAGTTTTCAAAATATTGACACAAGCATATCCAAGTGCTACAACAAAATAATTTCCACAGAAAATGATCTCGAATTCATGTACAGCTCAATATTTGAGGTGAATTCAAGAGTGATTTTGCCTAAATAGATCCTGCTGAATGACTTTTCAACCTGAAATGGTGAAAAAGTCGTTATAACTTTCCGAAAAAGCAGCGCTGTTTCAATTTATCTTTGTTAGTCGCACAAAGAACAGAAATGGCAGAAAATCAATATACTGAAGATAATATACGCTCACTCGATTGGAAAGAACATATCCGATTAAGACCAGGGATGTATATCGGAAAGCTGGGGGATGGCTCGGCTGCCGACGATGGAATATATATTCTGGCAAAAGAAGTTGTCGATAATTGTATCGATGAATTTGTGATGGGGAATGGCCGAAAGGTGGAAATCAAGGTGCACGAAGGAAAAGTTTCAGTGCGTGATTAC
Source organism: Bacteroidota bacterium (assembly GCA_018825925.1). Taxonomy (GTDB): domain Bacteria; phylum Bacteroidota; class Bacteroidia; order Flavobacteriales_D; family Crocinitomicaceae; genus UBA2040. Next base: position 13,616 of record JAHKAT010000249.1, read on the forward strand.
GGACGAGGAATTCCTTTGGGAAAAGTTGTTGAAGTGGTTTCTAAAATGAATACCGGTGGAAAGTACGATTCCAAAGCCTTTAAAAAATCAGTAGGATTGAACGGTGTGGGAACCAAGGCTGTCAACGCCCTTTCTAGTCACTTTATGGTGTATGCTGTTCGAGAAGGTGAAAAAGTAGAGGCGAGCTTTTCACAAGGTGAACTGATATCCAAAGGCGAAGTTGAAAAAACAGATGAACCAAACGGTACCTACGTGGAGTTTATTCCGGATGAAACGATTTTTAAAAAATACGCTTTCAAAACAGCTTATCTGGACAAAATGATCTGGAATTATTGCTATTTGAACCGCGGACTCTCCATACATTTTAACGGACAAAAATTTCAATCCAAAGATGGATTAAAGGATTTGCTTGAAAACAACATGGATGGAGATCCATTGTACCCTATTATTCATCTTGAAGGCGAAGATATTGAGGTGGCATTTACCCACGGACGAACTTACGGCGAAGATTATTACTCCTTTGTGAATGGCCAGCACACCACACAAGGAGGAACACACCAAAGTGCATTTCGTGAATCAGTAGCAAAAGTGATTCGCGATTTTTATAACAAGAATTACGAACCCTCAGATATTCGTCAATCCATTGTCGCAGCAGTAGCAGTAAAAGTGATTGAACCGGTTTTTGAATCCCAAACTAAAACAAAATTAGGTTCGCAGGAAATCGAACCGGGAGGAAAGTCAATGCGCGCCTTTATCAATGATTTCTTAAAAGAAAAACTAGATAATTACTTGCATAGAAATCAGGATGTTGCCGACACAATTGAAAGAAAAATAAAGCAATCAGAGCGCGAGCGTAAAGAGCTTTCTGGAATTAGAAAACTAGCAAGGGAAAGATCCAAAAAATCAAATCTTCACAACAAGAAATTGCGCGATTGTCGTGTGCATTTCACTGATATAAAAGACGAGCGAAGAGAGGAAACCACCTTGTTTATTACAGAGGGTGATTCTGCAAGTGGCTCGATTACCAAATCGCGAAATGTGAACACGCAAGGTGTTTTTTCATTAAAAGGAAAACCGCTAAATTGTTACGGGTTGACCAAAAAAATTGTCTACGAAAACGAGGAGTTCAATCTAATTCAAGCCGCTTTGGACATTGAAGATGATATGGACAATCTTCGCTACAACAAAATTGTGATTGCGACCGATGCCGATGTCGATGGAATGCATATTCGAATGCTATTATTGACTTTCTTTTTGCAGTTTTTTCCAGATTTGGTGAAACGAAATCATGTATATGTCTTGCAAACACCTTTATTTAGAGTTCGAAACAAACAAAAAACCTTCTATTGCTATAACGAAGATGAAAGAAAAGCTGCGATAGAAGCCTGTGGAAAAAATCCTGAAATAACTCGATTTAAAGGTTTAGGGGAGATTTCTCCTGACGAATTTAAAAACTTTATTGGCGAAGATATACGCCTTGAACCTATCCTTTTAACAAAAGAGTCTTCCATCGACCAAATTCTTTCCTACTATATGGGAAAAAACACACCTGAACGTCAGGATTTTATCATAGATAATCTGCGTGTTGAAGGAGATTTAGCGGATGAGTTGGAAGAAATTGAAAAAGCTTCGTAAAACATGACAGAAGACGAAAAAGACGTTCCATTGAACAACGATGGGGAGGACCAAAACAAAGGTGGCTTTGCAGAACATCAACCCGATGAGGCAATAATTCCGGTTAGTGGTTTATACGAAAACTGGTTTCTTGATTATGCCTCATACGTAATTCTAGAACGAGCAGTTCCGGGACTATACGACGGTCTAAAACCTGTTCAAAGACGTATCCTACACTCCATGAAGGAAATGGACGATGGGCGATACAACAAGGTGGCCAACATTATAGGAAACACCATGAAATATCACCCACATGGTGATGCATCGATTGGCGATGCTTTAGTGCAATTGGGTCAGAAAGATTTATTGATTGATTGCCAAGGAAACTGGGGGAATACTTTAACCGGAGATAGTGCCGCAGCACCTCGATATATTGAAGCTCGTCTGTCGAAGTTTGCTTCACATGTGGTATTCAACCCAAAAACAACGAATTGGCTTTCATCCTATGACGGTCGAAACAAAGAACCAGAGAATTTACCGGTAAAGTTTCCCTTACTTTTAGCTCAAGGTGCGGAAGGAATTGCTGTTGGTTTAGCTTGTAAGTTTTTGCCGCACAACTTTATTGAATTAATCGAACAATCAATTAATCATCTACGTGGAAAAAAAGTAGAATTAATGCCCGACTTTCCAAATGGAGGAATGGCCGATTTTTCAAATTACAACGATGGATTAAGAGGTGGTAAGGTTCGTATTCGAGCGAAAATCAAAAAGGTTGACAATAAAACCTTGATTATTAATGAAATTCCTCATGGAACCACAACAGGTTCACTCATCGAAAGTGTCATTAAAGCCAATGACAAAGGCAAAATTAAAATCAAGAAAATTGAAGACAATACCGCCGCAGAAGTTGAGGTATTAATTCACTTAGCTCCAGGAGTTTCACCCGACAAATCGATAGATGCTTTGTATGCATTTACAGATTGCGAGGTTTCATATTCACCCAATAGCTCTATCATTGATCGCGACAAACCACGGTTTTTAGGGGTGTCAGAAATTTTAAAAATAAACACTGATAATACTGTTTATCTGCTAAAACGAGAGCTTGAAATTCGATTGGATGAACTTGAGCGCCAATGGCATTTCTCTACCTTGGAAAAAATATTTATTCAAGAAGAAATGTACATTGATTTTAAATTGTATAGCGACAAAGAAACCTTGTTTGCATACATGTACGATCGATTTAAACCCTTTTTGAAAAGTTTCATACGAACTATCGAAGATGATGATTTGCAAAAGCTCACCACCATTCAAATGATTCGTATTACTCGATTCGACACGGACAAAGCCGATGAAAATTTGCTAAAAATTGAGTCTGAAATTGAAGAAGTAAAATTGAAGCTTTCCAATTTGGTGGATTACGCTGTGGATTATTTCAAAGACTTGAAAAAACGCTTTGGTGAAGGAAAAGAACGAAAAACAGAAATCAAAATTTTTGATAATATATCTGCATCCAAGGTAATTATTGCCAATAGGAAATTGTACGTGGATTACGAAGAAGGTTTTATCGGTTACGGTCTAAAGAAAACGGAAGCCATCAACGACTGTTCTGAAATAGACGACGTGATTATTTTCTTTGCCTCCGGAAAAATGATGATTACCAAAGTAGCGGACAAAAAATTTGTTGGAAAAGGAATCGTGTACGCCAATGTCTGGAAAAAAGGCGATAAAAGAACAATTTACCATGTGATGTATCAGGATGGAGCTGGCGGTCCGACCATGATGAAGCGCTTTTACGTGAATTCCATTACCAGAGATAGCGAATACGATTTGAGCAAGGGCACAAAGGGTTCAAAATTACTGTACTTTTCTGTTCATCCAAATGGAGAAAAAGAAATAGTTACGGTGCATTTACGTCCACGTCCTCACCTCAAACGATTACGATTTGACGTGGATTTGGGAAGTTTATTAATTAAAGGCCGAACGTCTGCTGGAAATCGAGTGACGAAAGAAATTGTTCAAAAAATCACCCAAAAAGAGGTCGGAGGATCAACCTTGGCGGCTCGAAAAATATCATACGACACCGTAGTTGGACGTTTAAATGACGACAATAGGGGAAAATTTTTGGGAGCTTTCAAAGGAGAGGATAAAATTTTAACTCTTTATAAAAATGGAGATTATAGACTTTCTAGTTTCGATCTTTCCAACCATTTTGAAGAAGATATGGTGCACATTGAAAAATGGCATCCCGATCGACCAATTTCTACTGTTTATTACGATGCAGAGAAGGACATGCATTATGTGAAACGATTCCTATGTGAAGTGACCAGTGACAAACGCGTTAGCTTTATTTCTGAATCTGAAGGTTCGTACATGGACTGTGTTTCAACAGCTTACAGACCGATAGCCAAGGTGGTTTATAATAAATTACTGAAGGAGACTAAAAATTTGCCAGACAATGAAATTCAAATCGCAGACTTTATAGATGTGAAGGGAATGAAGGCGCAAGGAAATCAAGTGACTAAACTGAAGGTCAAAGAAATTGTATTGACACATGATATAGAGGGAGATGAGCCGTGGCCAGAAGATGTGGTAGAACAAAACCTAGAGACGATTTCTGAAGAGGAGGATACCGAAGGGGGCGACAATACGGTGGAATGGGACTTGAGTTCAGACGACGCAAAATCAGATAATGAGGATGACCATCCAAAATTGTTTTAACTGACTGATTTTTTTGTTTAAACGTTTTGAAAATAAAGATTGACGTTTAATCCAAAAGAACCTTTAGTTGATCGATGATGCCTTTTAATTCGGCGACTTCAATCTCTAATGCTTCAAGTCGTTCTTCATAATTCGATTTAGTTTCTAACAATACCTCAGAACCAGATTCTAAATAGGCTTCTACGTCGACCTCAGAGCCGAGTAAATGAACAAATCGACCTTCTTTTTGTCCGTGTAATTTCGGCAAACCCATCACTAAAGGAGTTTCTTTCCCTATTAAATCTTGAAGGGTACTACTTACTTCATTCAAGTTTTCAAAGGAATACAGTCGATTCGAATTTGAATTAATTTCACCAGATGTGAGTGGCCCTCTAAGTAATAATAAACAAAGAACGGCTTCTTCATTATTTTCTAATTCAAAGTGGTTTGTGGCATTGTGTTTATATTTTACAGATTTTGCTCCTCCTCCAGTAACCGTATTCGCTAATCCTTTTTTACGTAGACCGTCAATGCCGATTTTTATAAGTTCCTCATTGTAATTTACAACTGGATTTCTGGCAGATTTTTGATTACAAGCCGTCATAATTGCATTTATGGTCATAGGGTAGTAATCTGGAGTTGTTTTTTCTTTTTCTAACAAAACACCCAATATTCTTTCTTCAATAGAATCTAGCATAGCACCAATTTTTGGAATGAATATAAAGAAAAATTCCCCGATAAAATCGAGGAATTTAAGGTTTAGTTGTTAATCAGTTTAAAGGACAATTAATTAACTAACGGAATCGACAATATAAACGTTTCAAGTGTTGATTTGGTTTTGAATTTTTATGTTTTTTTTATTTAAGGAATAAAAACGTGGTTTAATTGGCTGATATTGAGTGATTATAATTCGTAATGAATGTCAAATATTTCTTTGTCGAATAACGATTTCCTTGAATTCATTTAAAATAATGGCCGTAGCGCCCCAAATTACTTTTTCCTTGAAACGAAAGCAGGGGATGTTATCAAGTTTACTGCCATTGCTAAGCAAAATACTTTCTTCCGACTTTGTAGTTGGTTTAACCAATTCATTAACGGGAAACCAAAATATTTCAGAAACTTCACGAGGGTCTCTTTTAAACGACAAAAGCTGACTGGAATGATAAAAAACGTGAGGTTGAACATTAAAACCACTAACGGGTATGAAAACATCAGTAAGTTTTCCAAGGTGTTCACCACTCTCTATAGGTATTCCTGTTTCTTCAAAACTTTCCCTTCTTGCGGTGAAAACTTCATCGAAGTCTCCATGTTCTACCTTTCCTCCAGGAAAACTAATTTGACCACTGTGTACGCCGTCATAAATAGAGCGTTGGGTCAGTAAAATTTGGAGTTCATCTTGGATGGATGCTAAGTGAATGGCGACAGCACTTTCTCGATAGGAAGTAGCACCTTGTTTAGCCAAGCTTGATTTAATGCGGTATAGCGGCGACATTTCCAAATGAGCATTTTCACCTGGCAGTTCGTTATTGATAGCGTTTCGCAAGAAATCAGGCCAATTCATACCAATTCTTTCAATGCAGTTTTGGTTCCAATCGTTCGGGTGATATAATCTTTTTCTAGTTTGGGACTTCTTGCAGGTGAATACTCTCGACCATAAAAGATGATTTGTAAATGGAGTTTGTTCCAGGTCTCTTTTGGAAAGAGTTTTTTAGCATCTTTTTCTGTCACTACTACATTTTTCCCTGAAGTTATTCCCCAACGGGTCAACAATCTATGGATGTGGGTGTCTACAGGAAATGCAGGTTGACCAAATGCCTGAGAAACCACCACACTCGCCGTTTTATGTCCAACTCCTGGCAATTCCTCAAGTAATTCCATATCCTTTGGAACTTCTCCTTGGTATTTGTCAATCAGTATATGGGAAAGTCCATGAATGGCCGCTGACTTTTTTGGCGAAAGTCCACAAGGTCTGATAATAGCTCGTATTTCATCAACCGTCAGCTTGATCATGTCAAAGGGATTGTTTGCTTTTGAAAATAGGAGTGGAGTGATTTTGTTCACTCGTTCATCGGTGCATTGTGCCGAGAGCAAAACAGCAATTAAAAGTGTAAATGGGTCGCCATGATCTAAGGGAATAGGTGTTTCTGGATAAAGACGTTCTAGTTCCTCTTGAATGAAGTTGGCCTTTTCTTTTTTGGTCATTTCTTTTTCATTTTGAAACCATTTTTCACAAAACCCAAAAACTCTTTACGATAGCTTGGCGAGCCAAATAACTTACTGAAAATTTGAAGTACAGTTTGTGGCTCACTTTCTGGGGCGCTGGGCGACACCACTTTTTCTAATTGAGGTTCTGGTGTATAAGAATTAACACCCTCGATTTGGTCAATGGCTTCATTTAATTTTTGCTCGGCTTCTCGCAAGCGATTGCTTCTTTCAAAATATTCTTTCGATTTTTTAATGCTGCCTTTTTTTTCGAGCAAAATACCAAGGTTATTATAAACAATGTCATCCTTTGGATCCAATTCGATTGCTTTTTCATAATCAGCTATGGCGCCGTCGATATCTCCAAAATAATCCTTTGCGTGACCACGGGAGGCATAGCGATAAGCATACCCTGGGTCGAGTTCAATACTTTTATCAAAATCAGCTAAACTATTCTTCTTTTGATTTAAATGAATGAAATTTACGCCGCGTTCCGAATATAAAATAGCTGTGTCAGGAGTTTCAAGAATACAATCGTTGTATAAATGAAGTGCTGCTTGATGATTGCCAGCATTCATTTCCTCGTAAGCTTTTTGATGTTTAATATTTATAAACATAGTAAATTCGTAAAATGAATGATAAAGTTAATTCTTTTCCCATCTATCGAAAACTGACCAATTCTGTTCGGGTGTATCAGATTTTAAACGATAGGAGCTTTAATGAAAAACAAAGATTAGGGGCAAAAGTTCTTGATTATAGCGTTATCGCCTCGCAATATCCGGAAATGCTTCGTATCCAAGACATGATTTCATGTATCGGTTTTGAAAAGGCAACTTCAGAGGAATGGGAGAACTACTAGTAACCCCAAATCAATGGTCCGTAAAGTGGATCAAAATAAGCACTTACTTTATGCGTTTTTCCTATAAAGTTGAATTTCACCAATCTACACTTCACTAAATGATTGTCAAAATGTGTTTTTGTGTATTCAGCCTCTTTTTTATAATTACACCCTAAAGTGGTCACTCCAAACTTATTTGGTCCAGGTCCAATTAACCCAGATTTAGGATCTTTTTTCATTAAAACAAAATCGTCTTCATTGTAAACGATCGTTAATTCCAATTTGTTGCGTCGTTCAATTTTGGATAAAGCTGTTGTGATGTCAGCTCCGTCTATTGCTGGTGCTACCAAAATCACATAATATGGTGTCAGTTTTTTATCAATGGAAGGAAGGGCAGAAGCAATGACTTTGGCACCCAGACTGAATGATAATAAGGTGTAACTTTCAATAGGTGACTGTGCTAACATTCGACCAAAACTTTTGCCAACATTATCGGCATTCACAATAGACGATTCGAACAGTTTAAAAATCTTCATGTTATCGGCTACATTCAAAGTAATACAACAATCATACAATCCGTCCCAAAAAACTCGAACAAATTGACGTTCTTGTCCGGGAGGAATTGAACTCACCATACTTTCGAAATTCTCAATAGAACTTTCGTCCTCATTCTGTTGTTTGAACGCTTTACGAAAACCATGTATTAAAAAGGTCAAATTCTTACTTTCATTTGAAAATTTTGCCATTTCACGATTGAAAATAGCAGTATTTACATCTTGAATTGAACCATCTACTCCTTTGTTTTCTACTGTTAAATCCTCACATACCTTATTGAAAACAGCAGGATTGCTTTTGTAAAAGTTGGATAAACTACTTTTTGCAGTTTCCATATCACTATCAGAGATTCTTTCTGAAGGATAGAGATTTCCATCCTTGTCAAAATACAACGAAGGCAAAGTAGAAGATTCGTGCTCCCCGAAATGTACGTTTTGAGCAAAAGATTGAAAGGAAAAAAGAACTAAAAGGCTTAGAATCGTATTTTTCATAATTATATAGCTACGTTATATTCGCGCAATGCGTCGTTTAAACTAGTTTTTAAATCAGTTGATGCTTTTCGTTTACCGATAATGAGCGCGCACGGAACTTGAAACTGACCGGCAGGAAATTCTTTGGTGTAAGTGCCCGGGATTACTACTGATCTTTCAGGAACAAAAGCTTTGTATTCTATAGGTTCAGAACCTGAAACATCAATTATTTTGGTGGATTGAGTTAAGACAACATTTGCACCAAGTACGGCTTCTTTGCCAATGCGCACACCTTCAACAACGATGCATCGAGAGCCAATAAAGGCGTCATCTTCTATAATAACTGGTGCAGCTTGTAGTGGCTCTAAAACACCACCTATTCCCACACCACCACTAAGATGCACGTTTTTCCCTATTTGAGCACATGAACCAACGGTTGCCCATGTATCTACCATGGTTCCACTTTCAACGTAAGCTCCAATATTGACATAAGAAGGCATCATAATCACACCAGGAGCAATAAACGCGCCATATCTTGCAACTGCAGGAGGAACAACGCGAACACCTAGTTCTTTGTAACCAGTTTTAAGCGCCATTTTATCGTGAAATTCAAAAGGACCCACCTCAATAGTTTCCATTTGTCGGATAGGGAAATAAAGTACAACCGCTTTTTTTACCCACTCGTTTACCTGCCAGCTGCCATCGTTTAAAGGTTCGGCAACTCTAAGTCGTCCTTTGTCAATTTCTTCTATTACAGCTTCAATCGCCTTTCTATATTCTGGATCGGAAAGTAACTCACGGTTATCCCAAACTTGTTCTATT
>JAHKAT010000250.1 GCA_018825925.1 Bacteroidota bacterium
ATTTTGTTTTTCCTCCTTTTTTACTGGTCGAAGTTGCTTTTCTAGCAGCCATTTTTAATTTTAACTTTTCCTCATCGACAAAGAATTTTTTAATCATAACCATAATTAAAATGGACACCAAAGTAGAAACGAAGTAATAATAACTTAAACCTGAAGAATAATTATTAAAGAAAAAGATCATCATCACTGGCATTAAGTACATCAATACTTTCATGTTTGGCATTCCAGGCTGACTAGGTTGCTGCATTTGTCCGCTATTCAGGTGCGTGTATATCAAAGTTGTTCCCGCCATTAATAAGGTAAATAATGAAACGTGATCTCCATAAGGCCAAATGTAAACGCCCAATTCTAAAACGGAATCATAACTTGATAAATCTTCTGCCCATAAGAAACTTTTTTGACGAAGTTCGAAAGCCGATGGGAAGAAACGGAAAACGGCAAGTAGAATTGGCATTTGGATTAAAGCGGGCAAACAACCAGCTAGTGGTGATGCGCCGGACTCGCGATAAAGCGTCATCATATCCATTTGCTTTTTCATTGAATCGGCCTTGTCTGGATATTTAGCATTTAATTCATCAATCTCTGGTTTTAAGATTCTCATTTTTGCAGAAGAAACATACATTTTCCATTGCACTGGCATTAAGAATATTTTCAATACTATGGTCAATAAAAGAATAACCAGTCCTATAGAAATTCCAAACTCTAAAAAGAAATTAAATACTGGCTGAACTGCGTAGATGTTAATCCAACGGAACAATCCCCATCCGAAATTTAATATTTCGTCGTAGTTTTCACCATGCGCTTTTAGAATTTCATAATCGTTCGGTCCGAAATACCAATCAAAAGAAATTGCCGATTGATTGGTCGCATCAAAGTCAAGACCAATATTTGCTTTAAGTTCTTTTAAGCGGGTGTTGAATTTTTTGGTTCCTTCTTTGAAATTTCTAACTTTTAGTTCCGAATCATCCACTGTAAAAGGTTTGCTCGGCGAAAGAATAGAGGAGAAGTAGCTTTGCTTGAAAGCGATCCAGTTTACCTTGTCTTCAAGTTCTTCTTCATCATCTGAAGTTTCGCTCAAATAATCAAATCCTTCTTTCTCGTATTCATAGCATACTGTAGTAACTCTTCTTTGTTCAGAAAACAATCTTTCTGTTTTCTTAAAGGAGGTCTGCCAATCCAAATGAACCCCTTTTTCAATGGCATTTTCTAATCCATTTAAAGTGATTTTGTATCCTAGATTAAAATTATTGGCAGAAAGATCATATTTGAAATTAACCGATTTTCCATTTTCTAAAGTGGCTGTTAAGCTTGCTTTATCATACGAGTTCTTATTCACCGCGAAAGTCAAGTCCTTAGACTCAATTGTTTTCCCATTATCTGTAAATACAACACTATTTCTAGCATCATTCTTATCAAACAACAAAAGAGGGGTGATCTTTCCATCCGACTTTGAGAAGTCATAATACGACTCATATTCCTTTAAATAAACACGTTCAATTTGACCGCCCTTATTGGTGATGAATACAATCATTTTGTCGTTTTCCAAACGAATTGTTTGAGCAGGGACAACAGTAGAATCTTTCTCTACAGTGGTGTTAACTTTTTCTTTAACGGCCGTTTTAGTAACTTCTTCCGTTTTTTTATCCTCAACTGCTGCCTTTGCTTTTTGCGTCTCTACAAGTTCTTGACGCTGCTTTTCAAGTTCTTCTTTTGTTGGTTGATTAAAAATTGTGAAAACACTTAAAATCAAACCAATTAAAACCAGTCCAACGACGGTATTTTTATCCATTTTATTGTATTATTTTTTATTAGAAATTACTGCACCGACAAATGCCACGAAAAGAGGATGTGGTTTGGCTACAGTGGATTTATATTCAGGGTGAAATTGAGCAGCTACAAACCATGGATGAGCAGGAATCTCTATCACTTCTACCAAGCCAGTATCCGGGTTTTTCCCTGTTGCGATCATACCAGCTTTTTCAAATTCTTGCAAGTAAATATTGTTGAATTCGTAACGATGGCGGTGTCTTTCGGAGATTTTATCTGTATTGTATGCTTTTGAAGCTTTTGAATCTGGTTTAAGTTGACATTTGTAGGCTCCCAAACGCATGGTTCCTCCAAGGTTTGAAATAGATTTTTGCTCCTCCATCATAGAAATTACTGGATAGCTGCAGTCTTCAGCTATTTCAGTGGTGTGTGCATCTGACCAACCCAAAACGTGTCTGGCAAATTCGATCACAGCGCATTGCATTCCTAAACAAATCCCGAAGAAAGGAACATTGTTTTCACGCGCATAACGAACCGCCTCAATTTTCCCAGAAATTCCTCTAGAACCAAAACCTGGAGCGACAAGTATTCCGTCTAATTCGCTTAATTTCTCTTTTACATTTCCTTCATTCAATTTCTCAGAATGAATCCATTCTATTTGAACTTGGCATTCATTTTCAGCGCCAGCATGTATAAATGCTTCCGAAATCGATTTATAGGAGTCTTTTAACTCAACGTATTTCCCAATCAATCCAATTTTAACGGTGGTTTTAGGATTTGAAACTCTGTTTAAGAAATCCTCCCACTTCGTCATTTCAGGTTTCATTTTGGAATGAAGACCAAGTTTTTCAAGTACCACCTTGTCCAACTCTTCATTTTGCATTAACATTGGAACTTCATAAATAGTTGAAGCATCTCTTGATTCAATAACGGCGTTGATACTCACGTTACAGAATTTGGCAATTTTCTTTCGTATGTTAAGATCCAAAGGATGTTCAGTCCGACAGCAAAGAATGTCAGGCTGAACACCTAATTCCAAAAGTTGTTTAACAGAATGTTGCGTTGGTTTCGTTTTTAATTCACCAGCAGCAGAAAGATAGGGGATAAGGGTTAAGTGAATAACGATACAATCATTTTCAAACTCCCACATCATCTGACGAACCGCCTCAACGTATGGAAGAGATTCAATATCACCTACGGTTCCTCCAATTTCAGTAATCACCAAATCGTATTCATTCTTCTTACCAAGAATTTGAATTCGTTTTTTAATTTCATCTGTAATGTGAGGAATTACTTGAACTGTTTTGCCTAAATATTCACCACGACGTTCTTTTTCAATAACGCTTTGATAAATTTTACCGGTGGTAACATTATTAGCTTGAGACGTTGGTACATTTAGGAAACGTTCGTAGTGACCTAAATCCAAATCCGTTTCAGCACCATCATCAGTTACAAAGCATTCGCCATGTTCATATGGATTTAAAGTTCCCGGGTCAATATTGATATAAGGATCCAATTTTTGAATGGTTACTGTGTACCCTCTTGCTTGGAGCAATGCCGCCAAAGAGGCAGAAATTATTCCTTTTCCCAAGGACGATGTAACACCCCCGGTTACAAAAATGTATTTGGTAGAATTTGACATACTTTTTACGATTGTAACTACGGGCGGCAAAGTTACACAATTGCTTTTGATAAACGCTTTGGATTATAATAAATATCGGTCAATAATCGCATATTAGCTGTCAAAGGTTAAAAATATGGCTCAAGATAAATTAGTAGGACCAGTTTCCATTGACACCCATAGAACCAACTATTCGTCCTTTCTTAGGCTTTCCTTCGGTTATAATAGGACAACCTAGACTGTCGAGCAAGGGATAATGAGGGGTGTTTCGTTCGATATTTTTTGGGAGAAAGGGTAGATCATGTGAAAGATAATTTTGAAAAAAACCTCTAATTCGTTCATCCTCATAGCCAATTTTTAAATCTGTTCGATTACCATCCGTTAAAAATTGTCCGAATCCAAAATATAATACACCATGACTAGTGGTGCCATACGGTAAATCCTCCAGTAACCTGTAGCCATAAGGATGCTTGTCACTTCTCTCTTGAATCCAATCAGAACCTCTTGTTTCACCAGTCCATAATTGAAAACCAGTGGAATAAACCCGTTCTTGAGCTTGATAACTAACTTCCAACTGTGCAGTTCTAAAACGATCTCTACCTTGACCAGCAAACAAATCGTTTTCAAAACTGATGAAAAAATCTTTTAATCCGACTCCAAAGGCGCCCGATTTCTGATTTGTTTTTCTGTTATCAAGATATAACAAATAAGAATAACCCAAAGAATAAGAACCATTTCCTTGTTGTCGGATTTCATTCCAGATTAAATCAGTGTTTGTTTTTAAGTTTTTATTTGTAAAAAAATTCAAACCGAATGCCATTCTGTTTTCGATCAAGTTTCTACGTGTACCTAAATTGTTAGTAGAAAACGAAACTTGATAATTTTGATTTAATTGTATGCAAGCATATTGATAGTAGCTAGAAAACTGGATGCCAACACTTTGCTTTAAGGTCCCAAAATTCGCAACTACATTAAGTTTTAGTCCAAAACCATTGTTCAAATACACCTGTGAACGACCGTAAAAAAAAATACTAGTCACAAAACACATCACTAAAAAATAGCGAGAATATAGTTGGGGAGAAATTTCCAGATATTGATTACTACCTTGTGTCATTTAAACGAACCGTCTGTAAAAATAACAAATCACCTTTAAGAGATTAGAAATATATTTGTGAACGTGAATACTATTAACAGAATATACTGGCCATTACAAATTTTTGGATGGTTGGCTTACGGTAGCTTATTGATCATGTTTACTTACATGACGAAACCAGAAGCGCTTACACTTATTTTTTCCTTGAAGATTTTGGCGACTGCAATTATAGCAATAGCCTTGACGCATATCATGCGCTCAATCATTTTGAGCAGAAAATGGTTAGATATTAATTTAGTGTCCGTATTGCCTCGCATTATTATTCTATCTCTGACCGTGGCGGGCTTGTTGGTGGTTGGAACACGAACGTTTAGCTATTTCATGAATTTAATAGGGGAAGGGGAGGATACCTTTCAGATTTCCCGAATAATAGTTGATTGGATCGCCAATAGTATCTTGATTTTGTTCTGGAACAGTATCTATTTTTCCTACTGTTTTTTTCGAAAGTATTATTTTCAAGAAATTAATAACTTAACTATCGAGTCGA
>JAHKAT010000251.1 GCA_018825925.1 Bacteroidota bacterium
CAATGATATCAATCCAAAGGAACTAAGACAAATGATTGCTTTACCCACAATAGAGCAAGGAAAATATATCTATTAAATCAAACAAGGGCTCGAAAATTTTCGAGCCCTTGTTTTTTAGTTTGTTTCACTGAATGTAATTGGTCAATCTTAGATTGAATAAAATTCTTACACAAAAAAAATGGTTCAATTGAATTGAACCATTTTTAAATTTTACTACATTTTAATTATTTTCTTAAACTCACACCATCTGCTTCAAAGCTCATTGTGATTTTAGGATTCACTATTTTTTTGATTTCTTCTTCCGATTCTCCAGCGTCTTCAGCAAAATGTCTTAACATATCCACTGAAACAGTATCTTGATAAGCCAAGCCATGAAAAATAGCCTGAGTACCCACGGGCGTGGTTGTTGGAATTGTAAAATGATCTTTAAAACGAACCATAAAAGTTTCGCCATTTCCTTTATCTACATTCACCCAACAGCCAGCTTTGGCACAAACTTGATTCAGAGGAGCCTCGAAAGTATACCAAGTATCCTGACCATTGTTTTTCTGAAAATCAGAAAGCATGGTTTTAACGGTCATCGCCTCAGCAACATTTACTTTAGTTGGTCCGTACGACGACAAATTTGTGGAGTCCTGAGATTTTTTTGAAGTGGAACATGATGCAAACATCAATAATCCAGCAATTGCAATTATATTATTTTTCATTTACCTAACTTAAATTAGTTTTCGGTACAAAGTTAGTCTAAATACATTTGATAATAATCTTCCAATGGCATTATTGTTCCATTTACATCTATATCAAACAAACCTAGAGTAACAAAAAATCGCATTAATATATGTCTTGACTTTGCATCATTTGCTTCCATTTTCGCTTGAACCACACCTGTTTCACGATTGTATTGTATAGAAAAATACATTGTGTAGTAGGCCGCGCTTTCCTCTACTTGAACAGAGGTAATATCCTTTGGCATTTCAAAAGTAAATGTACCACTCGGCAACTGTACATTCACCAATTCATTTACGGGTTGCGAAACAACCACTCGTTTCTGGCCGAAGCTTAAGAATGATGTTAGCAAAAGAGCTACTAGCAAAAACGACCATTTATTCATAACTACAATGTTTAATGTCTAATTTACAATTATTCTGCCAAACTAAGAAATAGGTCAAACCTAAAACCAAATTGCAAATTATGAATAGCTCAATTAATAAGGAGTGTTTTTTATCTTTGACACCAACTATGTCAAAATTGTTGCCTTACTTTCAAAAGAATCAAATAGAAGCAGGATGTGATGAAGCCGGAAGAGGTTGTTTGGCAGGACCTGTTGTAGCATCAGCGGTAATATTGAATCCCAAAAAGAAAATAATAGGGCTCAATGATTCAAAAAAACTCACTGAGAAAAACCGAATATTTCTTCAGGAGGAAATCAAAGAGAAGGCTTTAGCATGGGCCATTGGCGAATGTTCACCACAAGAAATTGACGATTTCAATATACTAAGATGCTCGTTTTTAGCAATGCATCGTGCTCTAGATCAACTTCCCAAAAAATTTACATCCATCTTGGTGGACGGGAATCGATTTACACCTTATCCGAATGTCGACCACTACACATTTATAAAGGGCGACGGTCGCTTCCAGAGTATTGCTGCCGCGTCCATTTTAGCGAAATGCCACAGAGACGAAACAATGCAAAAGTTGTCTGCAGATTTTCCCGCTTATCAATGGCAACAAAACAAAGGTTATCCTACAAAAACACATCGTGCTGCAATTGCTAAAAATGGCCCAACCGAACATCATAGAATGAGTTTCCAATTACTTGCTATTGAACAACTCAGTTTGTTTTAAATCAGTTTGCACACTATTCTGTTAAGATATTGATGTAGTATGGTGTTTTTTCGTACTCCAATTCCCCTAAATTTGAGCGAGTATGATAAAGAAAATCGCATATTTCCTGTTGACTATCCTTGCTTTAGGCTGGATCGTTTATGCTTCGGGCGACATAGTTGCTTCGAAAAATAAAAACAAACCCAACCAATTGTTTGGTCCTCAAGACGGAAGAATCTTGGTTATCAACCAATTAAGAGAGGTACGCAATCAATCTATAAATTTCAATTTTTCAGATCCATTAAAAGAGATTGTTAAGAAAATAAGTACCCTTGAAAACAAATCGTATCGCTATTATTTCTCCGAAAACCAAAGCCATTTTGCCATAGAATCAACCGATAATTGGGAAAAAAAGAATGTACTAGCCTTATTAAATTCATTCGGAGGAAATGTAACTATCTTAGGAGTAAGATCCTTTCGATGGAATGATTTTGAAATTAAATTCTCTAAAAACGTTTTGAATTTTCAAAAACCTACAACACTCATTACAAAGCACGAAATTACTTGGGATATATTTGATAAAAACGCCAGTTATTCCATTGTTGCTTTTAAAGATCAAATTCCTGAAATCAAGGAGTTTTATATAAAAGACGCCGGAACCTCAATTTACTCGAGAGTTTCAGTTCAAAACAACTCCAATCAAGCCTACGATGACCGCGAGATGTTTGCTAATTACCTCCCAACACAAATAGATTCATATAACTTTAGGTCCATAAAATACGCCTTGAGGAGTGATTCTATTTTAAAGGAAAGTCCTTTTAGAAATTGGCCTTCAACTGGCTATATAGCCTTAAGGAAAGATAAAAAAACACTTTTTTTATTCGACATTCCAACGAGTTTAACGTTTTCGGATTATTTATTAGACGCTCGCTTGATCAAGGATCCTTCAGAAACCTCATTTCAATTATCCACCATAGACAATCAAAATGAAATCGCACCGAAAACCACTTTCTATTACAAACAAATAGAAAATTTCGTTTACATATCAGAATCCACAAGCCTCTTGGCAGAAGTCGATTCAGACATTAAACTAGGGAAAACACTAAGTACTCAAGCTGCAGAAACTGCTCGTATTTTTGATTTTCAAGCCAAAAGTGTGATGGAGCGCACTTACTCCAAAAACATTCAAAAAACGGTGACCTTGTATCGAGGATATCAAATTTCTAAAGAATTTATAGCTTATAACAGCAATCCTGATAAAGTAGAAGAAAAAGAAACGACGATTGAACGCAAAACATTTGACGCGATATCTGAGGTTCAAGATTTTGCTATTGGAGATGAGCGGCAAGGAATTGTAGCCGTGAATTCATCTAATGAAGTTTTATTTTTCAAAGAGAGTGCTCGAAAAACAATTTTCCAAGGAAAGTCAAATTTCGTAGGTCCGATAAAGGTCATTACTGAAGGGAAATTTAAAGATCACTTCTTGGTTACTTTCAAAAACGAATTCATTTTAGTGTTACCTGATGGAAGTTTGTATTTCAACAAACATATTTCAATGGAACAGCCGACAAACGTAGGAGTAAATTATTTTTCAGGAGCTGGACAAGAATTTTTTGTCGCTGCCCCTATTAATGGCGGTATTGTTTGTTATTCCACTCAGGGACAAAAAATCAAGTCGTTTGACGGTATTAAAGAAGCCTCTAAGAAACCCATTGACGCCTGGACATCTCAGAACAAAATATTCTTAGGTTTATTTGATGGCACTGAATTCCATATGATTAACTACCAAAAGAACAGGATTTATCGTTCTTTTAAAATGGACGGAAAGGCCACATCAAGTCGTCAGCTAAACGAATTAATTTTTTATACGAATGTAGACAAGCAATTACACAAGGTCAACCAAAAAGGGCAAATCATCCAAAATTATGGAATGACTGTGAGTATTCTTGAAAACCCAAATGGCACATATCTTCTAAGGTTGTTGGATAATAAGATGCAGTTTATCTCTTTAGAAACTTCTGAAACGATTAAAAACACGACTCTAAAAACTGGCGAAAATGTTGATGCTTTTGATATTTTAGATGGTGGCAACAATCAAATAATTGCCGTTCTTGATGGGATTTCGAACAAAATTCGTTATTTTAACAAGGCTAAAACACCGTCTAAATCTGAGCTTGTAGGGAAAAAGAAAGTCATACTTTCCAGAGCAGACTCACAAAAAACATATCTGTATACGTTAAATGATACATATATTGTTAGATATGAACTACCTTTATAGGAGTTGATTGGAAATTAATTTAAAGAAGAAAGTATGAAGTTTGGTAAAAAATCAGGTATTACTTTGTTAGTTTGTGCAGCAGTTGCACTTTCAGCTTGTAAAAAAAAGAAAGAAACTGAAGAGGCTTCTGAAATAGCTAAACAAAATGCTATTGCCGAAAACGTATTCAATGATGCTCAATTTATGGCCGATGAAGCAGCACGAGGAGCTCAAGCATTCAAAAGTTTTTCGAGTGACTGTGTTGTTTTGTCCTACGACACAACAGGAGGAAAAATAAAAGTAACCATCGATTTTGGACCTGAAGATTGTCTTTGCAATGACGGCAAAAAACGAAGAGGAAAAGTATTTGTCGATTACACAGGACCAGTTTATTCTGATGTCGGCAATATTATCACTTTTACCACGGAAGATTATTTTGTAAACAGTAATAATATAGAAGGAATTAGAGTTGTGACCCACTCGGATGTCGCAGTGTACAATATTGAATCTGAAGGCACTATAACCTTAGCGAACGATGCAGGCGTCCTTACATGGAAGTCTAGCAGAGTTAGAACACAAACAGCAGGAACCACCACCTATATGTTGCAAGACGATGAATTTTCCATTACCGGAAATGCTTCAGGAGTATCGGCAGCTGGTAAAGACTACCTTATCGAAATTACGAAACCATTGGCCGTACAATTAGGATGTCGCTGGATAAAGTCTGGTACTTTTGAGATAGAGTCTGGTGGTCTTGAAGAAAAAGCAAAAATAGATTTTGGTACGGGTGATTGTGACAATTACGCGACCCTCACCTACAAAGGAAAAGCAAAAGAAATTAACCTTTAAATAAAATAGCTCTGAGAACCAGAGCTATTCTTTTATTATCGTGAACCTTATCAATCACCTATCAAAAAAGCAGCGCTATATTTTGAGCGCAATTTCAGGAATTCTCATGGGGATTTCCTTTCCTTACACAGGAAGTTTATTTCCCATCGCTTTCGTGGCTTGGGTGCCCCTGTTGTTTGTAGAAGATTATATTTCGGCAAAAAGATACCGGTCTGGGAAGGTCTATCTGCATGCATATGTAGCCTTTTTCTTTTATAATTTAGTAGCAACATGGTGGGTTTATCACGCCAGTTTGGGTGGAGCAATCATGGCTGTTTTTGCAAATGCAGCAGTTATGGCGATTCCTATTTATTTCTTTCACCTTACGAAAAGGTATGTCGGAAGAAAAGAAGGTTTTTTGAGTTTGGGAATCTTCTGGATCGCTTTTGAATACTTGCATTTACATTGGGATTTATCATGGCCATGGTTAAACTTTGGTAACACCTTTTCTAAAGTCCCCGAATTAGTGCAATGGTATAGTTATACAGGAGTTTTAGGTGGAAGTTTATGGATTATCATTATCAATGTTTTGGTGTATAAAATCCTCAATAATGTCATAAAGAAAAAGGAAACGTGGAGAATACAAACCCCACTATTTTTTATCACCGCTTTATTTCTTTTTGTGCCTATTATTATTTCCTTATTTAGCTTTTACAGCTATAAAAGCAATGATTCCAAAACAATGGATGTCGCTGTTTTACAACCAAATTTAGACCCTTATACCGAAAAGTTTTATTTGCCTTTAGAGGAGCAACTTGAGAATATTTTAAAACTAGCTGAACGCTCAGAGAATGTTGACCTTCAAATGGCCCCAGAAACCGCTTTGGCCTATGAATTCTATGAAGAAGACGCTACTCAGTATCCATTTTTCAAAACGATTCAAGAAAAGGTTAAGAACGGCCGTGCAGAATTTTTAATAGGCGCATCGACTAGGGCATCGTTTAATTCTAAAAATTCTGAAGCGAGTCGTAAATACACGGATGGACCAGGGTATTTTGAAAGTTATAATACTAGTTTATTTGTTCACAAAAATGAGGACTACGAATTCATTCATAAGTCGAAATTAGTACTGGGTGTTGAAAAACTTCCTTTCTTAAAATATTTACCATTTTTAGATCAACTGGCGATTAATTTGGACGGGGCGAGTGGTACTTTGGGCACTGAAAAAAATCCAAAAGTAATACGCACTGAAAAAGGAATCATTGCGCCTGTAATCTGTTACGAATCAGTGTATGGTGGCTTTGTAGCCGAACAATGCAGAAAAGGCGCTGAGATGATTAATATTATCACCAATGATGGCTGGTGGAAGGATACTCCAGGATACAAACAGCATTGGAGTTTCGCAAGATTGAGAGCCATAGAAAACCGCAGATGGGTTGCACGTTCAGCCAATACCGGTTGGAGTGGTTTTATTGATGATCGAGGGAAGGATGTTCAACGCAGTGAATGGTGGAAAGAAGAATGTTTGAATCAAAAAGTACAATTGAATTCAGAACTATCTTTTTATACCGTTCATGGTGACATCTTAGGGCGTACCTTCAGTTTTGTTGCTGTTCTATTATTGTTATTTACCCAAGTCAAACGGTTCAAAACAAAAATACTTGGCGACAATCGCATTAAGAAAAGTGTCTAAATTTAGGATACGGACTTAAGAAATATTTCACCCTTAATTCTGTTACTTTCTTTCTTAGAAGAAATTGATTCCCGTATAGTTTTGAGGTGTAATTTCTTTCAATCTTGACTTCACATCGTTTGCAACATTCAATGTTTCGATAAAAGCATGTACACTTTCCTTAGTCACTGCTTCATTTTTTCTGGTCAATCCTTTTAGTGCCTCATAGGGTTTTTCATAGCCCATTTTGCGAAGCACCGTTTGTATCGCCTCAGCAACAACTGCCCAATTTGATTCTAGATCGTCGGCAATTGCATTCACGTTAATCAATAACTTATCTAAGCCGTTAAGGGTAGATTGCATGGCGATTAAAGTATGTCCAAATGGCATTCCAATGGTTCTTAAAACAGTAGAATCTGTCAAATCACGTTGTAATCTTGAAACAGGTAATTTAGCTGAAAGGTGATCAAAAAGTGCATTCGCAACACCAATATTTCCCTCCGAATTTTCAAAATCGATAGGGTTAACTTTGTGTGGCATTGCGCTTGAGCCAATTTCACCTTCCTTCAACTTCTGTTTGAAATATTCCATTGAAATATAGGTCCACATATCCCGATTCAAGTCCAATAAAATCGTGTTGATTCTTTTTAGGTTATCGAATAATGCCGCGGTATTGTCATAGTGATCAATTTGGGTCGTAGTTTGAGAACGATTTAACCCAAGAGTTTCATTCACAAAATGATTTGCAAATTCAGTCCAGTTTGTTTCTGGGTAGGCTACAAAATGAGCGTTAAAGTTACCCGTTGCTCCACCAAACTTAGATGAAAACGGCACTTTTTTTAAAGCTTCAAACTGAATAGATAATCGTTCAGTGAAAACCATTATTTCCTTTCCCAAGCGCGTTGGAGATGCTGGCTGTCCGTGCGTACGCGCCAACATAGGGATATCCTTCCACTCTATTTGAAGGGTCGTCAACTTTTGGATTACTTTTTCTAATTGCGGATAATACACATTTTCCAAAGCCTCCTTCATCGACAAAGGAATACTTGTGTTGTTGATGTCTTGAGAAGTTAAGCCAAAGTGCACAAACTCTAAATATTTGTGTAAACCAGCTTCTTCCATTTTTTTCTTAATGAAATATTCTACCGCCTTAACATCGTGATTGGTTGTTTTTTCCGTTTCCTTAATCCAAAGCGCGTCTGTTTCAGAAAAGTCATTGCACCATTGATCCATCACTTCAAACGCACTTGACGGAAAATCCTGCAAGCCTTCAATTTTCGCTTTGGCCAATTCTTTCAAATATTTCACTTCGACAATAACACGATATTTAATCAAAGCAAATTCGGAGAAATAGTGACGTAGACTTGCCGTTTTAGAATGATATCTACCGTCGATAGGAGAAATTGCTGTAAGTGAATTTAATTCCATTTTGCTAAAATTATGGTAACTGACTGACTTTTTATTGTCGAAAAAGAAAGCGCAAAGATAGTAAATTCTAAGTGACGAAAATGAAGTTAAAAAGCCTATTACTTCTTAGGTGAATTTTTCTGATGAGAAAAGAGCCACTGGTAAAATTCATCTTTATGGAAGTACCTTTCAGGCTCTCCATGTCCGGAGTTTGGCAAGACTGTGAAAAGCAAAGTGGACTTTGTAGGACAGCCTTGAATTGCCTTTACCATCTTATCCGACTCATTAAATGCTACGGCTTTGTCTAATTTTCCATGAATAACCCATAGAGGCACCGTGCTTAAGCGACAAGCGTCTTTCAAGTTTCCGCCACCACAAAAAGCCCCAGCTGCAGCCACTTTTTCAGGATACTTACCTGCGAAGTGAAAAGTACCGTATCCACCCAAGCTCATCCCCGCGACGTACAAACGATTGGTATCTGTAGCGTAGGCTTTTTGAATATAATTAACAAGTTCAAGTACTTTGTCTGGGTTCCAAGATTCACTTGGGCGCACTTGCGGAGCCACAACGATAGCTGGAATCTTTCTCCCTCGTTCAATTTCATTGATGATGCCATATCTCTTCACCCGATTTAGATCAGAGCCACTTAAACTTCTACCATGTAGGAAGACAAGTACAGGTGGATTGTTTTTTAAAATAGAATCAGCAGGTAAATAAAGTAAAAATGGATAGGTTGTTTTTCCTATAATAGGTCGGACTTGTGCAAAAGTATTGCAAGCAGTGAAAAGAATGAGACAGCAAAATATTTTTAGCACCCGCAAATGTAATCGTTTGAAAAGAAATAATTGCTTTACCCACAGCTTGAGTAGAACTTTTTTTTCTAAGTCTTTCACTTGAACCAAAACCTCATCACATCATTTGTTTAACATTGTGACGTGAAACGATTTTCTGTTCAAATAGCCTACAAAGGGACACAATATTATGGGTGGCAGCGTCAGCTAAATCAGCCTTCCGTGCAAGCATGTATTGAAGATAATCTAAGCAAGTTGTTTGACTCGCCCCGAATTCCAATATCTGGTTGTGGTCGCACAGACACGGGTGTACATGCGCAAGATTACTTTTTTCACGTAGATCTATCGGACGATGTACGTCCAGAATTTATTCATTTCAAATTAAACAGGATGCTTCCCGAGGACATTGCTGTGCATTCTGTGAAAGAAGTTGATTTGAATTGGCACGCTCGTTTTGACGCGAGAAATAGAACCTATCGTTATTTTATTCACACGGAGAAGGCTGCCTTTAAAAACGAAACAAGTTGGCATTACACCTACCCGTTTTCGTTAGAGAAAATGAACGAAGCGGCTGAATTTTTGATCGGAAAACAAGATTTCACTTCTTTGTCAAAAATTCACACCGACGTTAAAACGAACATCTGCGTTGTGAGTTCAGCGAAATGGTTTCAGGTAGAAGATTCTTCTTATTATTTTGAAATCTCTGCCAATCGTTTTTTGCGAAACATGGTTCGCGCAACAGTTGGCACTCTCCTCGATGTTGGTAAAGGAAAATTAGAGCCTGCAGAAATTAAAGCTATTTTAGAAGCAAAAGATCGCAGTGCGGCCTCCTTATCGGTGCCAGCTCATGGCCTATTTTTATGGAAAATAGATTATCCTGAAAAAGGATAAAATCGCTTAGTCTTTAAAAACCAAAATGTAGTTGTTCTTTTTACCTTTTCCTATCAATAGATATTTTCCATTGATTAGATCGGTCTCTGAAACTACATATTCCTCTGTCACTTTCTCTTTATTCAAGGCAACAGCATTTGCTTTTAGTTCTCGTCTAGCTTCGCCATTGGAGGATAAAAAGTTGGTCTTCCCTGCCAAAACATCCACCATTGAAAGTCCACCAGACAGTTCTGCCTTAGGTAGAATCACCGTTGGAACACCCTCAAAAACTGCGAAAAAATCATCTTCACTTAATTTTTTCAAATCTTCGGAAGTCGATTTACCGAACAAGATAGAGCTAGCGGCAATGGCCATTTCTAGGTCCTCTTCTCCATGAACCCTCGTTGTGATATCAATCGCCAGTCTTCGTTGTAATTCTCTTTGATGCGGCGCTAACTTGTGTGTTTCTATAATTTGGTCAATTTCTTCTTTCTCCAAAAGGGTGAATATTTTGATGAAATTCTCAGCATCTTCATCACTTGTATTCAACCAATATTGGTAAAATTTATACGGAGATGTTCTCTGTTTGTCCAACCAAACATTACCTCCAGCCGTTTTGCCGAATTTGGTGCCATCTGCTTTCTTAATCAAAGGTGTAGTCACTGCATAAGCCTCACCACCTCCTAATCTTCTGATTAATTCTGTTCCAGTCACGATATTCCCCCATTGATCAGAGCCACCTAATTGAACGATACAATTTTTGTGTTTATTGAGGTGATAGAAGTCATAACCTTGCACCAATTGATAGGAAAACTCAGTAAATGACAGTCCTGTTTCAAGTCTGGATTTAACAGAATCTTTCGCCATCATGTAATTGACAGTAATGTGTTTTCCAACATCTCGAATAAAGTCTAAGAAAGACATTCCTTCAAACCAATCATAGTTGTTGACTAACTCAGCTGCGTTTTCTTTGGAATCAAAATCCAAGAATAACGATAGTTGGCTACGTACACCTTCTACATTTTTTTGTAAAGTTTCGGCATCCAATAAATTTCTTTCCGCTGATTTTCCCGAAGGATCACCAACCATTCCTGTTGCACCACCAATCAAAGCCAACGGTCTATGTCCCGCTCTTTGAAAGTGCACAAGAGTCATAATCTGAACCAAATGACCGATATGTAAAGAGTCTGCTGTTGGGTCGAAACCTATATAGCCCGCCGAAACACCTTTATTCAGAGCTTCTTCGGTACCTGGCATTATGTCGTGAATCATCCCTCTCCAGGTTAATTCGGCAATAAAATTGGTTGGCATTTTTATTTTAATTAATTGTTGGAATTGGTTTTATTTAAAAGTCAACATCTTGAACACGTCCTCCAATCGTTTTTCCTCGATTCTCAATGTTAAAATCAACCATTTATTTTCTTGTGCAAATTGAGCAATAATTTTTCTCAAATCGGAATCCTTGGAGCCTTCCAAAAGCCAGCCTTCGCCTACCTTTTCAACTTTGTAAACTCCTTTAATTTTTGTCAGTATTGATTTGCTTATTTGACCATCAAACTCAACATATACTGTCACTAATTCAGTGTTCTGATTCAATTCGTTTGTTTTACCATCAGCTACAATTTCCCCCTTATTGATAATCACAACACGGTCACAAATTGCTTCTACCTCCTGCATGATATGCGTTGAAAGCATTACGGTTTTCTCTTTTCCTATATTTTTTATCAATTCACGAATTTCAACCAATTGATTTGGATCTAAACCTGAGGTAGGTTCGTCTAAAATCAACACTTCCGGATCGTGAATAATGGCTTGAGCCAAACCAACTCTTTGTCGGTAACCTTTTGACAACATGCCTATTTTCTTATTTTGCTCTACTTCCAACCCTACGGCATCAATCATTTCTGCAACCCGATTCTTTACATTTTTAAGCTTATAAATATCGGCCACAAAAGTCAAGTATTCTTTCACATACATATCTAAATACAAAGGATTGTTTTCAGGCAAATAACCTATTAACCTTCTTGTATCCAAGCTATCCACACTCACAGTTCGGCCACAAACTTCCACCTCCCCAGAGGAAGAAGGAACGTATCCGGTTATAATCTTCATCGTTGTAGATTTCCCCGCTCCATTAGGACCTAAAAAACCTACTATTTCACCTTTTTTTACTTCAAAATTAATCTGATGAACGGCTGCTTGTTCACCGTAAAATTTCGTCAAATTTTTTACGACTATCGACATGTGTATTTGTTATGTCGCGAAGATAGTAAATAATGGGCGTTCGGAATATATCTGATCCTCTTCTGTGCTTTTGTTTGTTCTCTGAGTATTAAACCTGGTCTTTTTAAAAGGGCAATTATAATTTGCAGAAATTGAAGTTTTTTCTGAACTTAATGTAATCAAACCTATTATTATGTATACAACTACTCTTCAAAACAGACCTTGCCCAGTTTGCTCTGACCACGTGCATGGACGAACAGACAAGAGATACTGCGGTATCCAATGTAAAAACCAACACCATAATCATTCCCGAAGAATGAACAAGCCCATGACGCAGGAAGTCAACCGACAACAAATGCGAAATTTAACCATTCTTGAAGGTGTAGCTAAAGAAAAAGGTATGCTGGTGCGCATTCATAAAAATGCATTAACTAGACATGGTTTCCATTTTGGAATAGTAACAGGAGTGCAGACTGAAGGCAACAAGATTGTTTATTTCTGCTACCATTTCAGTTATACGATTGGAAAAGATGGTATTGTGAATATTCGGCGGAACAAAAAACTTCAGTTGGTTCTGCCAGGGTTTTATGAGCGCTGGGAAATTGATTTTCCGGATGAAAAAAGCTCCAAATCTGGTTTAAATTCAAGGCACTTCACCTTTAAGACAGATGGCTAGCTAACGGTTATGAAACGATTTTATAATTGAAAATCAAACACTTAAAAGAAACCACAATCATTATTGTGTTTCCAAAACCTAAAAATGCCAAACTTTCAACTATAAATTAAGCTTTTCGCCCCTCAAGCCCTTTTATCACCCCCCCTTTTTCAAACCGTAATTTGAAAAAAAAAACAAATAAACTCTTCACAAATCTTAGAGTAATACCCAACCTATGCCCTAACCAATCAATCTAACTCAACAACTTCTGCATAAAAACTAAATCTAAATATCTTTCAAACTTAAAACCTACTTGAGGCAATCGTCCAACCTCAACAAACCCACACTTTTCATGCAAACGAATGCTGTTTTGATTCGAGCCGTCTACACCTCCAATAATAGCATGTAAACCTTGATTTTTGGCTACCGAAGAAATCTCATTTAACAAACCCTCACCTAAACCAAGTCCTTGAAATTTTGGTGATAAATATATTGAATGTTCCACAGTTCGATGAAAACCATCCCAAGCCCTGAAGGTACCATAGGATGCAAACCCAGCGCTAACATTATCCACCTCCAAAACCAGAATAGGAAATCCATAGTTCTTTTTTAACTTGAACCATTCTTCCACGTAGACCTCATTCCGTATATCATAATCATAAATCGAGGTCGTATTGACAATGGCCCAATTCATTAACTCTAAAATAAAAGGCAAATCAGTTTCTTTTGCCTCCCTATATACAATACTCACTTCCATTTAATTCGCGTAAAATGATTTTTAACATCTAAACCTTCTGGCAAAGTAACCTGTATACTTTCCCGTAATGATTCTATCAGTGCCTCTTTTGTGAAACTTTTATGAACCGCAATACTTACTTCTCTTGTGGGCTGGGGTTCTGCAAAACGACGGATGTGCTTCAAGTTCTCCTCTCCGTTCACAGCCAACTCTGGCACTAAAGTATAACCTAAGTTTTGCTGTACCAATTGTTTTAATGCTTCAATGGATCCACTTTGAAAAGTGAAACCTTGTTCACTTCTTGTGCTTCTTTTTTGGCAAAGTGATAAAGTTTGTGCTCTAAAACAATGTCCTTCTTCTAGCAGCAATAACTCGTCCGGATCCAAATCTTGAGGGGTGGGATTTTGATTCTTAAACTCCTCCGATCCTTCTGGTAAATAAAGTAAAAAGGACTCATTGAAAACAGGAATCTCCCTTATGCTTTTTAAATCAACTGGGGTGACTAAAATTCCTAAATCTATTGTCCCCTTTTGTAAACTATCCAACATCAATTCAGTCGTTTGTTCTTGAATCAACAACTTGGTGTTTGGATATGCTTTTAAAAAATGCGGCAAAAATCGCGGTAAAACATAAGGTGCTAAGGTTGGAATAATGGCCAATTTAAATTCTCCATCCAATGACTCTACTTCATCCGACACAAATGCCTTTAGCTCTTCAATGTCGTTTAAAATCTGTCTCGATTTGGCAATAAAATATTCCCCAGCATGCGTTGGCACCAAAGGCTTTTTAGTTCTTTCAAACAATTGAATCCCAATCTCGTCCTCTAGCTTTCTCACTTGCATTGTTAAGGTTGGCTGAGTCACAAAACAGCTGTTCGCCGCTTTAACGAAATGACGATGACTGTCTAAGGCTACAATATATTCTAATTGCTGTAAAGTCATTATAACTAGTTCTTATACAAATATATGACTTATCGATTTTTTCGATACCAAG
>JAHKAT010000252.1 GCA_018825925.1 Bacteroidota bacterium
GAAAGCGATTTGCCCTTTAAACCTTGTGAAACGTGTGGCACATACTCTGCAACCGTCGACGGAAATTTGATTTATATAGTGGGTGGCAACTATCTTCAACCGAATGATGCATCCGATAATTACTACTATTCTAAAAATGGAGGAAAAACATGGAAAAAAAGCAAAAAAGGACCTTCGGGTTATCGAAGCTCCATCGTTAAGAAAAATACATTGTTATTTTCTGCCGGTTCCAATGGTTTAGATTTTTCCAGAAATAACGGAAAGTCATGGAAAAAGCTTAATTCCAAGAATTATTTTGCCCTTGTGTTTTCAGATAATTATTTGATCGCCTCTGGTGTTAATGGCACCCTCGACTTTTACAACTTGAAGCAATGGACCCAATAGATTTACTTGAAAAACACCTAGAAACTCAGTTTCCAACCGACCCTACAGGACACGATTGGGCACACATTAGTCGTGTGAAAAATCTGGCTTTGTCTATTGCTCAGGTGGAAGGAGGAAATACTGAAGTAATACATGTAGGAGCACTTTTACACGATATTAGTGACCATAAGTTTAACGGTGGAAAACTGAACAAAAATGGGTCAAAAGCCATAGAAATACTGAATGATTTTACCTTTTCGGAAGCTGTAAAAAGTCAGGTTATTCAACTGGTTGATCAGATTTCTTTTAAAGGGAAAAATCATCAAGACCATACGCTGACCTTAGAAGCGAAAATAATTCAAGACGCAGATCGATTGGATGCCATCGGAGCCATTGGTTTGGCAAGAGCATTTGCATATGGCGGATTTAAAAATCGACCTATTTTTGAACCGGCGGTTTTACCAAAAAACCATTCAAATTTCGAAGAATATGCGTCTGACAAAAGTCACACAATCAACCATTTCTACGAAAAACTACTCCTTTTAAAGGATAAAATAAATACAGAAACTGGCAAGAAAATTGCTGAAAAGCGTCATGCGCATTTATTGACTTTTCTCGATGCTTTTTTCGAGGAATGGAATTCTACTTCAAATCAAACGAATTATTTAAAAGTATGGAACACTTTGCATTAGGAATTGACATAGGGGGCACCACCACTACATTTGGCTTGGTAGACCAAAAGGGTTCGGTACAATTTGAAAAAGTAATACCTACCAAAGATTATCCTTCCGCGGATACCTTACTAAAAGAAATCGAAGCTATTCTTAAGGAGGAAAATTTGCTGCGGTCTTTAGTTGGAATTGGAATAGGCGCGCCTAACGGCAACTCACAAACCGGTCAAATTGAATTTGCTCCGAATTTACTTTGGAAAGGAATCGTACCTATTTGCAGCATGGCCATGGATATTTTTCACCTTCCTTGTCTATTGATCAATGATGCCAATGCAGCGGCAGTTGGCGAAAAAATGTTTGGTGCGGCCAAAAACGAGTCGCACTTTGTCACTATTACGCTTGGTACAGGTCTTGGAAGTGGTATTTTTATAAATAATGAGCTTGTAGAAGGTGCGCATGGATTTGCCGGTGAATTCGGTCATATTCGCATCATTCAGGACGGCCGATCGTGCGGTTGTGGCCGTAAAGGTTGTTTGGAAACTTATGCTTCTTCTACTGGTGTGGTAAGAACTTATGAATTGTTTACCTCCAATGCGAATAAATTAAACAAGGAAGTCGTTTCAGCCAAAGAAATTTTTGACAAAGCCGCCAAAGGTGATGCAATGTGCCAGGAAGTTGTTGAGTATACTGCTTCAATTTTAGGAAATGCTCTTGCGGATTTCGCCTGTTTTTCTGATCCAAAAATGTATGTCTTGTTTGGTGGTATTGCCCAAAGTGGCGACGCTTTTACCAAAAGAGTTCAACACTACATGGATGCCAATTTATTGAAAGTTTTACAAGGTAAAGTACAAGTAGTAACGTCGCAACTCCACAATCAAAATGCGGCAGTATTAGGCACTGCGGCTTCCATTTTTTGGAAAATATTAAAAAATAACAACCAATGAAAAGCTGGAAAATCATTGTTTTATTGGGTCTAAATACCTGCATAGGTTTTGGGCAAATTCCAAATCTTGATAAGCTCCGAAACGCACAAGATGCGCGAAAAAAAATCATCGGTAGTATAAAGAATATGCAAGCGCAAGGACCTAGTAAATTTGTCAACACGTTTATAGGAACTGGCGGTCATGGTCACACCTACCCCGGTGCCTCGGCTCCATTTGGAATGATGCAGCTGTCACCAGATACACGCCCGGAGGGTTGGGATGGCTGCGGAGGATACCATTATGACGATTCTATCGTTTACGGATTTTCGCACACCCATCTTTCAGGTACTGGCGTTTCTGATTATGCTGATTTACTCGTTTGTCCTCAAATTGGAAGTCCGAAAACAGAACCGAAATTCAAAGATCCTAATGGATATGGCCATAAATTTAGTCACTCTTCAGAATCCGCTTCCCCCGGATTTTACACTGTCCTTTTGGAGGAATCCAATATCAAAGTTAGTTTGGCTACAACCACTCGAGCTGGTATTCATCGCTACGAATTTGGAAATACTGCTCAAGACAAATACATACTCTTAGATTTAGACTATAGAGACCAGCTAATGGATGCTAGCTTTCAATTGCTTTCTACAAATTCCCTGCAGGGAAAAAGAATCTCAAAGTCCTGGGCCTCAGAGCAACACTTTTATTTCTACCTCGAAACCAATGTCGAATGGATCGGTGTCAAAGAAATCACCCAAAATGGTCGCCACAAATTGCTGTTGAAATTCCCTTCCTCCACCCCAACTATTCTGTTGCGTGTTGGCATGTCGGCTGTGGACGAAAATGGAGCGCAGCAAAATTTAAAAAAAGAAATCCCAAGCTGGAATTTTGAGTTGGTTAAAATGCAAACAGCCAAAGAATGGGATACCGAATTGGGGAAAATTGATTTTTATAGTTCTGATTCGGAGATAAAAACAAATTTTTACACCGCTCTATATCACTCCTTTTTAAACCCCAATGTTTTTCAAGATGTAGACGGAAGATATCGCGGTTTGGATCAAAAAATCCATCAATTGGATTATCCAGATCAAGAACAATATACAGTGTTTTCCCTATGGGATACATTTCGAGCAGCACATCCTCTTTTCACCATTACTCAACAAAAAAGAACTAAACAATTTTTAGGAACATTTAAAAGGCAATACGACCAGGGGGGCGACCTTCCTGTTTGGGAATTATCGGCAAACGAAACGGAATGTATGATTGGATATCACTCGGTTTCAGTGATTACCGATGCCTGGAAAAAAGGAATTACCACCAACGAAGGACCCACTTTTTTGGAGGCCATGATAAAAGCCTCGAATCGGGCTGAATTTGGAAAAGTTGATTTTCAGCGGGAGGGTTTTATTTCCTTAAACAAAGAACCAGAATCTGTTTCAAAATCACTAGAATATGCTTATGACGATTATTGTATTGGCCAATTTGCGAAAGCAATAGGAAATGATTCCGTTTTCAAAAAGTATGAAACGAGCTCTTTTAATTTCATCAATCATTTTGATCCAAAAACTGGCTTTTTTAGAGCGCGACGGTCTGGAAGTTGGTTTGCCCCTTTTCAGCCTGAGGAGGTGAATTTTAATTACACCGAGGCCAATGCTTGGCAGTATTCAGCCTTCGCTCCCCATGCCGTTGGTGTATTAAATCAGCTGCACAAAGCTTCGGGAGGTTTAGAAAAACATTTGACGAAAATGTTCAATGCCTCGACAAATACCACGGGCCGCGAACAAGTGGATATTACAGGTTTAATCGGACAATACGCACATGGAAACGAACCCTCTCATCACATGGCTTATCTCTTTAATTACCTCAAAAGACCAGACTTGACGCAAAAATATGTCGACCAAATTCTCCGAGAACAATACAAAAATGCACCGGACGGTTTGGCGGGAAATGAGGACTGTGGCCAAATGTCGGCATGGTACGTTTTAAGCGCAATGGGTTTTTATCAAGTTGCTCCTGGAAATCCTTACTACGACTTCGGTCGACCTATAGCTGATAGCATTAAATTACATTTTGAAAATGGTAAAACCGCAAATTTCACAATCGTAAATCAAGCGCCAAACAACTCCTTCATTCAGAAAATCACCAGAAATGGTGTGGATTACAAGAAAAGTTATTTTTCGCATGATGAACTCATGACTGGTGGAAATTGGGTCATTGAAATGGGTGCCCAACCTTCAGCGTCGATGACAAAATACAGCTCGGCTCCTACTGTCAATGACATCTCAAAGGAATTTATACCAGTACCCTTCTTTAGCCCCGATGTTCGGATTTTTGATGCTCAAACAGAGATTCAAATTCAATTGCCCTTGCAAAAACCGAATTGGATTATCGAATACAGCGTTATGCAGAACGACCCTTGGACCACCTATCAAAAACCTCTTGTTTTTAAAGAAACGACCAAACTTTATGCTAGAACAATAGAACAATCAACAGGCAAAAAAAGTTCGGTGGTTGAAGCTATTTTCACGAAGAATGAGAAAACGATGGAAATGAGTTTAGATAGTAAGTTCGCAAATCAATATTCTGCCGGTGGATCAAAAGCCTTAATCGATGGTATTGAAGGTGAATCTGAATACCGTTCAGGAGATTGGCAAGGCTTTTTTGAGCAAGATGTAAAGTTTACTCTTCAGCCTACCGCTCCTAAATCAAAATACACGCTTCAGATCGGTGCTTTGGAAGACTTAAAATCTTGGGTCTTTTACCCCAAACAACTTATTATTGAATACAGTACCAACGGAATTGATTTCAAGAAGATAGAAAAGAATCTAAGCGATGGAGAAATAACTGAATACAGACCTTCAAATCGCAGCACCATTGAGCAATTGATTGAGAGCAATGAGCCTATTGTAGAAATTCGTGTGACCTTAAAAAATAGCGGGAATTGTCCAGCTTGGCACCTTGGAGCAGGAAACCCTACTTGGTTATTCTTTGACGAAGTAAAATTGAAGTAAGGTCATGAAGGCTTTCATTCTCTAGAAACTCTTAAATTTGAGATATAAATAACAAACAACAATGAAACAACTTAAAATTTCACTTTTAGCGCTTCTACTATTCACTAGCGGAATGTTGCGTGCCGACGAAGGTATGTGGTTACCATTTTTATTGGGGAGAAACTACGAAGACATGAAAAAACATGGCTTGCGCTTAACTCAAGAAGAATTGTATTCTTTGAACAAGGCATCCTTGAAAGATGCAGTGATCTCATTTGGCGGTTTTTGTACCGGTGAAATAATTTCTGACCAAGGTCTTATTCTTACCAATCACCACTGCGGTTACGGTGCTATTGCAGGTGCATCTACCAAAGAAAAAAACTATTTAGACAATGGTTTTTGGGCGAAGAACAACAAAGAAGAAATAGCAGTTCCAGGATTAATTGCCACTTTCGTTATTCGAATTGAAGATATAACGGCCACAATTTCAAAAGAATTGAAACCGGGTATGACCAACGAGCAACGTGCTGCAAAAATCAAGGAATTATCAGCTACATTGACCGAAGATGCCACAAAAGGGACGCATTATAAAGCTTTTGTTCGCGATTTCTTTGAAGGAAATGAATTCTATTTATTTGTAACAGAGACTTTTAATGACATCCGTTTGGTAGGAACGCCTCCTCAAAGCGCAGGAAAATTTGGCGGTGACACTGACAACTGGGAATGGCCACGTCACACGGCAGATTTTTCAATGTTTCGAATTTATTCTGGAGCCGATAATAAGCCAGCCGTTTACAATGAAGCAAACAAGCCTTTCAAACCACGTCATTTTCTACCTATTTCTTTAAAAGGTGTAAAAACGGATGATTACGCAATGATCATGGGGTTTCCAGGGTCTACAGATCGTTATTTGAGTTCTTTTGGAGTTGAACAAGCTGTGAATTTAGAACAACCTAAACGTGTTGATATACGCGGTAAGAAATTGGAAATCATGAAATCGTACATGAATAACGATGTTGATTTACGATTGAAGTATTCTTCCAAATACGCACAAGTTGCCAATTATTGGAAGTATTTTATTGGCCAAACGCAACAAGTGAAAAACAATAAAGTGGTGGACAAAAAACGCGAAACTGAAAAGCAATTCGCCTCTTTTGCAGCCACAAATAATGAGTATGCTAAAGTCATGAACATGTTTCAATCGGCTTATGAAACAAAGCAAGACTATGTGTACATTGAAGCCTACCAATCTGAATTTTTATATTCTGTAGATATCATGTTAACGGCCTTTCGTTATAAGTTTTGGGTGGATGCATTGAAAGAAGAAAACTCCGCAAGAGCAGAGAGTTTGATTGGCAGATTTATCGCTTCCACAGAAGCATTTTACCAGAATCAAAACATCAACTTAGAATTAGAAACTTTTGAAGCTTTATTGGCAATGTACATTCAAGACATTCCTAAGGAACAACAAGGAGCTTTTATTAAAAAACTAGCTTTAGGCGGACCAAAGGGATTGGCAAAATTCATTGCTTCGGTAAAGAAAAAATCTATTTTCACAGACAAAGCCCGTTTCGATAAATGGAAAGCCAACCCTAATGAAAAAACTTTATTGGCCGACCCTTTGTATAGCGTTGTAGCCGACATGAATGAAGCTTTTTCAAACATTCAAAACAAACAAGAATTAAAGGATGCTGAAGAAAACTTGATTACAGCTCGTCGACTGTTTGTAAAGGGCTTGCGCGAAATGGATGAGAAAAAAATGTACTACCCGAATGCAAATAGTACAATGCGTTTAACTTATGGAAATGTACTTCCTTACTCTCCAAAAGATGGTGTAAATTATTCTCATACCACTACTTTTAAAGGAATTCTTCAGAAAGAAGATCCAACAGTTCCTGAATTTAATGTTGATCCAAAAATGAAACAAACGTATTTGGATGGAAATATCGGTCAATATGCGGATGCAAATGGTGAATTAATTGTGAATTTTCTATCGAACAATGATATCACGGGTGGAAACTCTGGTTCTCCAGTAATTAATGCCGACGGACATTTGATTGGTACCGCTTTTGATGGCAACTGGGAGGCAATGTCGGGTGATATTTTCTTTGAGCCTAACATTCAAAGAACAATCAACTTAGACATACGATATACGCTTTGGATTGTAGACAAGTGCTACGGAGCTACCAACCTGATCAATGAAATGAAATTGATTAAATAATCCATTAAAGTTTTATACTCTTAAAGGTCTTCAAGCAATTGAA
>JAHKAT010000253.1 GCA_018825925.1 Bacteroidota bacterium
TTACAAAATTTACTCCAATTTAAATCGATATCCTACCCCGCGAATCGAATGAAAATGAACTGGATTTCTTGGGTCTTTTTCAAAGGTTTTTCGGAAGGCAAGAATGTAATTATCTATGGTTCGAGCGGTTGGAAAATGCTCTTTTCCCCACAGCCGGTCTAGTATTTCATCTCTAGAAACCACAAAGTCTTTTTTCTCTTTGAACAATTCCAACAATTCTATTTCTCTTTTTGAAAAAGAACCCTTTTCATTCGTTACTTTATTAAAAAATTCAAAGGTGGCAAAGTTTACTTCTACATCACCAATCTTCATCGTTTCTTGATGACTGCTTTGAACTTCTGGCAATAAATTTTTTATTCGGAGTAAAAGTTCTTCTAAGTCAAAGGGCTTTGGAACATAGTCATTCGCACCAGCGCGCAGGCCTTCTATCCTTTCGCCAGTGGAACCTTTGGCAGAAAGCATTATAATAGGCACATCTGATTTTGCCCGTATTAATCGACAAAGTTCAATTCCATCCACCTCGGGAAGCATTACATCTAATAAAATTAAATCGTGCGCAATCAATTCACCTAACTTCATTTTTGCTTTGCCGCCATGCTCAAAAAGTGTGGTTTCATATCCTTCAATACTCAAGTTTAATTGCACCATTTCAGCAATGCTATTTTCATCTTCAACTATGGCAATTTTTCGCATCTTTTATTGTTGTGTTACGAAATTGGCAAAATTTCTTCAATTTTCTCGTTTTCTGATTGATTTTGAGCATAAAAACACACATAAATTCGTTTTTTTCTCACTACTTTTGCGCCTTAATTCGGAATCATAAATGGATCAAATCAAAAACATACAATCGGCTTTAATTTCAGTTTACGACAAGACAGGTTTAGAACCTATCGTTCAGGCGCTTGCTAAAGAAAATGTTACAATTTATTCTACTGGTGGAACCCTTGCTTTCATTGAAAAGTTAGGCTTAGAAGTTGTTCCAGTGGAGGAGTTAACGAGCTATCCTTCCATTTTAGGAGGTCGCGTTAAAACCTTACACCCGAAAATTTTTGGGGGAATTTTGCATCGTCGTGATCTGAATGATGATTTGGCGCAAGTAGATGAATTTGAAATTCCTGCTATCGACTTAGTGATTGTTGATTTGTATCCTTTTGAAGATACGGTTGCTTCAGACGCTTCCCATGATGAAATCATTGAAAAAATTGATATCGGTGGTATTTCTTTGATACGAGCTGCTGGAAAAAACTATAAAGACGTTGTGATTCTTCCTTCTCAAAGCAGTTACGCTGATTTTCTATCCATTTATATGGCGAAAAAAGGCACGACCATTGAAGATAGAGAAGATTTTGCAACTCGTGCATTTCAAGTTTCATCGCATTATGACACCAAAATTCACGAATATTTCAACAGCGGTGAAGACGATACTGTTTTCAAAGAAAGCATACAAGAAAGCACCGTTTTACGCTATGGTGAAAACCCGCATCAAAAAGGAGTTTTTTATGGGGATTTGGACGCTATGTTTGACAAGCTTCACGGTAAAGAGCTTTCGTACAACAACCTGTTGGATGTAGAAGCAGCTGTGCAGTTGATGAATGACTTTTTGGATGACGAGCCTACTTTTGCGATTATGAAGCACAACAATGCTTGTGGAATAGCATCGCGACCTACTTTGGCTGAAGCCTATGCTGCAGCTTTGCAAGCAGATCCAGTTTCGGCATTCGGAGGAATATTAATCGGAAATAGAAAAATTGACTTGGCTACGGCTGAAATGATCAATGACTTGTTTTGTGAGGTAGTGATTGCCCCAGCCTACGACGCAGCGGCACTTGAATTGCTTCAATCAAAGAAAAACAGAGTGTTGTTGATTCAGAAATCTTTTGACTTCCCTCAGAAACAATACCGCACCTTGTTGAATGGTGTTTTGGCTCAAGACCGTGATTTGATTAAAGAAAAGAAAGAGGATTTACAAACGATCACTAAAGTTGGACCTTCAGACCAAGAAATTGAAGATTTACTGTTTGCTAACAAAATTGTGAAACACACCAAGTCGAACACCATCGTTTTGGCAAAGAACAAACAATTGTTGGCAAGTGGAACTGGACAAACTTCAAGAGTTGATGCCTTGCGTCAAGCAATTCACAAAGCAAAAAGTTTTCAATTTGACCTGAACAATTCAGTGATGGCCTCGGATGCATTTTTTCCTTTTCCAGATTGTGTGGAAATTGCGCACAATGAAGGGATCAATACAGTGATTCAACCAGGCGGGTCAATTAAGGATGATTTATCCATTGATTATTGCGATAAAAATGGAATGAAGATGGTGATGACAGGCAATCGTCATTTCAAACATTAATTATATTTGTTGGATTTGAAACATTTATCCAACTTTTTACGAATAACCATAAAAAAATAGACGACCTTTCGTACGAATAAAATACAAATGGGATTATTTAGCTTTTTAACGCAAGAAATTGCGATCGACTTAGGGACAGCAAACACGCTTATCATCATGAATGACAAGGTGGTTGTGGATGAACCTTCAATAGTAGCAAAAGACATTCAAAGTAACCGAGTGGTTGCAATTGGAAAGAAGGCACAGCAAATGCATGGTAAAACGCATAAGCTCATCGAAACAGTTCGTCCCTTAAAAGATGGAGTTATT
The DNA here is from genome assembly GCA_018825925.1 of Bacteroidota bacterium. Lineage (GTDB taxonomy): Bacteria > Bacteroidota > Bacteroidia > Flavobacteriales_D > Crocinitomicaceae > UBA2040. Next base: position 2,663 of record JAHKAT010000253.1, read on the forward strand.
GCCGATTTTCAAAGTGCCGAGCAAATGATCCGTGGGATGATTAAAATGATCAATCCCGGAAGAAGCTTTTTTAATCCTTCTTTGCGAATGGTTATTTGTATTCCATCTGGTATTACCGAAGTTGAAAAACGTGCGGTTCGCGATAGTGCGGAGCATGCAGGCGCGAAGGAAGTTTATTTAATCCACGAACCTATGGCAGCTGCTATCGGTATTGGTATTGATGTGGAGGAGCCTATGGGGAATATGATCATCGATATAGGTGGTGGAACGACTGAAATTGCTGTTATCGCTTTAGGCGGTATCGTTTGTGATAAGTCGATTCGTATTGCTGGTGATGATTTTTCATCCGATATTGAAGAATACATGCGACGTCAACACAACATCTTGGTTGGTGAGCGTACGGCAGAACAAATAAAAATTGAAGTTGGGTCTGCTTTAACAGAACTTGACAATCCTCCACCAGATTTCGCAGTTCGTGGTCGTGATTTAATGACTGGTATTCCAAAGGAAATTATCGTTTCCTATTCAGAAGTAGCTTATGCTTTGGACAAAACCATTTCAAAAATTGAAGAAGCCATTTTAAGTGCTTTGGAGATGACTCCGCCAGAATTATCTGCAGATATCTTTAAAACTGGTATTTACATGGCTGGTGGTGGCTCTATGCTTCGAGGACTTGACAAGAGAATTTCAGCGAAAACTAAACTTCCCGTGCATATTGCCGAAGATCCATTGAGAGCGGTGGCCAGAGGAACCAGTATCGCCTTGAAAAATATAGATCGTTTCCAATTCTTGATTAGAGACTAAATAGTTGTAAAGCATCCATGAGAAAATTATTCGCTTTTTTTAGACGATTCCGAATTTTCTTGTTTTTTGCGATGCTTCAATTTACCGCTCTTTATTTCTATTTTACTTCCTTAAACTTCCCTCGTTCGCAGTACTATACTACTGCAAGTCAGGTCGGTGGGTCCTTGTGGAGCTTTCAAAACCACATTACACGTTACATTAATTTGAATGAAACCAATAGTGGGTTGCTTCGACAAAACAAAGCGTTGCGCGAACGTTTGCCTGAAAGTTTTATTCGTTTGGAAGACAGACTAGCAAAAATAAACGACACACTTTACGAGCAACAATACGAATATATTCCTGCAACTGTTGTAAATTCTACGTTCGACAAGCAAAATAATTACATCACTTTAAATGTTGGTTGGAACCAAGGTCTTAAAAGAGGAATGGGTGTTTTTTCTGACGAAGGTATCGTTGGGATAGTTCAAAGTACTTCAGAGCATTATTCATTGGTTAAGTCAGTACTGGCCAAAAACGTAAATGCCGACGTTATGATTGAAAAATCTGGCGCTATTGGCTTGCTAAAATGGGAAACCAAAAACGACAAAACTGCCAATGTTTCTGGAGTTTCAAACGATATTGCTATTAAAAAAGGCTCTAAAGTACTTACACGTGGTGGTGGTGGTATTTTTCCGAGAGGTTTGCCTGTTGGACGTGTTTTGAAAGTATCGCCCATTGAAGGAAAATCAACTTGGAATGTTGAAATCAAACTTGCCGTTAATTTTAGAGCTATCCAGAAAGTTTATGTAATTAAAAACCTCCTGTTAAAAGAGCAACAAGATCTAGAGGAAAAAATTCCAGTAGAAAAACCACAAGATGAATAGACCGTTAATACATGTTTTTAGGTTCATCGCCTTTGTGTTGATCCAAGTATTTGTCCTTAACCAAATTGAGTTAGGTTGGGGTATTTTGCCGATGATTTGTCCACTTGTTATTTTCTTATTGCCCGTAGAACTTGAAACGAGTATGCTGATGTTAATTGCTTTTGTAATGGGGGTTTGCGTCGACTCTTTAAGCAATACGTTTGGGTTACACACTTCCTCATTAGTCTTGTTTGCCTATCTCCGACCATGGGTATTTAAGCGTTTCGCGCCTCGAGAAGATTATGAACTAAACAAAGAAACCAACCTTTTTACCATGGGAACCAATTGGTTTGTAACCACATTTGGAACACTCATTTTAATCCACCATTTGTGGTTTTTCCTATTTGAATTAGCTGATTTAAGTGAAATTGGCTTTCTCATTCAAAAAGTCCTACTCTCCGTAATTGTTTCTTTTTTGCTTTGCGTTGGCTTACAAATTATCTTTGTTAAAAAGCCCAAAGAAAGATGAATTTCGATTCTCGGAAAATTGTCATCCTATTATTTATTATGTCCGTAGGGGTAATTTATACATTTCGCTTGTTCTATATGCAAGTGATTGATGATACTTGGACATTAAGGGCGCAGGAAATTGCTGAAAAGAGAAAAGAAATTACCCCGCCACGCGCAATTATATTTGACCGAAACGGAAAAAAGATTGTTTCCAACAGAACTTACTACAATTTGATGATGGTAGAGGCTGATATGGTAGAATTGGATACCGCCGGTTTGGGAGAGCTTATCGGCATGACTGTCGAAGAAATTAGAACCCGTTTTTATCAAATCAAAAAGGGAGAAGGAACCTATTACAATCCAAATACCGGAAAAACAACTTCCAATTACCAAAAAATTAGAGCTTATCCTTTTCTGAAAGAGCTCACTTTAGAAGAAATCGCTGAAATTGCACCGCATCTAGACCGCTTTCCTGGGTTTTATGAAGAGGTTACTAGTATGCGCAAGTATCCTTTTGCCAATGCCGCCAATATTTTGGGTTATTTAAGTGAGGTAACCCGAGAAGACATTGACCGCGAACCCTATTACCGTCCAGCCGACAATATCGGTCGTGCAGGTTTGGAGCGCTTTTATGAAAAAGAGTTGCGCGGCCAAAAAGGCATTCGCTATGTGGTTACCTCCGCACTTAACAATGCCATTGAAGCTTTTGCAGATGGTAAATACGACACCATTGCAAAACAAGGCGACGTTCTTAAATTAGGTTTGGATATAGAACTTCAAGCCTATGGAGAAAAATTAATGCAAAACAAAAA
>JAHKAT010000254.1 GCA_018825925.1 Bacteroidota bacterium
GGAAAAAGCTCAATACTCTATCAACAAAGGACTTTGGGGAACTAGCGTAGGTGGTAAAGAAACTTTGACTTCACACCAAGCGTTACCAAGCGAAGCCTACCCGTCACAATTGACAAAAAATGGCGAAGAAAAAGTAACTCTTGAATTCAAACAAGGAGAATTGGTTGCCGTAAATGGTAAAAAAGACAAACCTTCTAATAACATCGTTACTTTAGAAAAGTTAGCTAATGCTTACGCCATTGGGAGAGATACACACGTAGGTGACACGATTATCGGAATCAAAGGAAGAGTTGGTTTTGAAGCTGCTGCCCCATTAATTATCATCAAAGCACACCATTTACTAGAGAAACATACACTAGGAAAATGGCAACAATACTGGAAAGAGCAACTAGGAAACTGGTACGGAATGCTATTTCATGAAGGACAATTTCTTGATCCTGTTATGCGAAATATCGAGGCGTTCCTTGAAGATACTCAAAAAACAGTAAATGGAACGGTGACTGTTTCATTGAAACCGTACCATTTTTCATTGGACGGAATCAAATCTGATAATGATTTAATGACAAACAGTTTTGGTCAATATGGCGAAATGAACAATGCTTGGACATCGGATGATGCTAAAGGATTTATCAAGATTTTAGGTAATGCTCAAAACATCTTTTCAGCTGTTAATAACGAAACCTACGAATAATAAGGTTTTGGATTTGGGCGTGACCCTTCGTAAAAACTACGGGTCGGGCAATCCGCTATATCTTTTGTAAATTCCCGAAGCTTCGGGACTTCACAAAAGGATGCCGCTCCTATCCCTCACGCAAGCAAATAGGATTAGCACGTTTTCGACAAGTTGTCTAATCAATAATAAAATAAATAGAATAAACGAATTCGGATTTATTCAAATAAAACAAAAGAATATGATTAACATAGGAATAATAGGCGGTTCAGGATATACAGCAGGAGAATTAATTAGAATCTTGATGTTTCATCCTCATGCAAAGCTTGATTTTGTTTACAGTACTACAAATGCTGGAAAACCATTATCAGTAGCACACCATGATTTATTGGGTGATATAAAAATGAACTTTACAGACACTGTGAATCCTAATGTTAACGTAGTTTTTCTTTGTTTAGGACACGGTAAATCCATTTCATTCTTAAAAGAAAATAAGTTTGCAAGTCATACTAAAATCATCGACTTAGGAAATGATTTCCGTTTAAACAAAGACAAAGATTTTGAAGGTAAATCATTTGTTTATGGTTTACCGGAGTTAAATAAAAGCAACGTTAAAAACGCTAATTATATAGCTAATCCAGGTTGTTTTGCAACAGCGATTCAGCTGGCTTTATTGCCATTAGCATCACACAATTTACTAACTAGCGATGTGCACATCAACGCAACAACAGGAAGTACTGGTGCCGGAGTTAGCCCATCGGAAACCACACATTTCAGCTGGAGATCAAATAACATGTCGCATTACAAAGCTTTTGAACACCAGCATCTGGGCGAAATAAACCAAAGCGTAAATCAGTTGCAAGCTTCTTACAACGACGAAATAATCTTTGTTCCAAACAGAGGGGATTTTGCTAGAGGGATTTTTGCTACGCTGTACACCACCATAGAAGAAAGCTTGGAAGATTTGGTTGCCAAATATGAAGCCTATTATAAAGATCAACCTTTTGTAACGGTAACAACTACAAATATTAATATGAAGCAAGTGGTACAAACCAACAAATGCATCATCAGTTTAATGAAAAAAGGCAACCGAGTTCTAATCACTTCAATAATAGACAATCTAGTTAAAGGAGCTTCAGGACAAGCCGTTCAAAATATGAACCTCATGTTCGGACTCGATGAAACAACTGGATTACATTTGAAACCATCAGGATTTTAAAAATTTGTTTCAAGTTTAAAGTTTAAGGTTGCTCCCGTAACTTGAAACTTTAAACCTTAAACCATTTAAACAAAAAAACAATGAACTTATTTGACGTTTACCCATTATACCCTATCACCCCTGTAAAAGCGCTTGATTGCATAATTACAGACGAAAACGGAATCGAATACTTAGATTTATACTCTGGTCACGGAGTTATTTCGATCGGTCACACGCAACCGTATTATGTTGCAAAAGTCAAAGACCAACTAGACAAATTGAGTTTTTACTCCAATGCTATCCAAAATCCATTGCAAGTGGAACTGGCAGACAAACTGGGGAAACTTTCAGATTATACTGATTACAGCTTGTTTTTGTGTTCGTCTGGAGCAGAAGCGAATGAAAACGCCTTAAAAATGGCCTCTTTTCATACAAATAAAGCAAGAGTTGTTTCTTTTGAAAATGCTTTTCACGGTAGAACATCGGCAGCTGTGGCGACAACGGATAATCCGAAAATTGTCGCTCCAATCAATGCGCAGCAAGTGGTTACTTTTTTGCCATTGAACCAAATTGGTTTGGTTGAAGCTGAACTTAAAAAAGGAGATGTTGCTTGTGTAATCATCGAACCTATTCAAGGTGTTGGTGGTTTAGATCAAGGAACAACCGAATTTTTTCAAGCGCTCGAAAAAGTCTGTAAAGCGCATGATGTCGTTTTGATCATGGATGAGGTACAATCTGGTTTTGGAAGAAGCGGAAAATTCTTTGCACACCAATTTCACGGCATTACACCTGATATTATTTGCATGGCAAAAGGTATGGGGAACGGTTTCCCAATTGGTGGAATTTTAATCGCACCTCATTTTAAAGCGAGTTACGGTTTACTAGGAACTACTTTTGGTGGAAGTCATTTGGCTTGCGCCGCAAGTATTGCAGTTCTTGAAGTGATCGAAAAAGAAAATTTAATGTCAAATGCTAGTAAAATAGAAGCCTATTTCTTGGAAGCAATCAAAGTAATTCCAGAAATAATCAAAGTAAAAGGAAGAGGATTAATGCTAGGTGTCGAATTCGATTTTGATGTAAGCGCCTTAAGAAAGAAAATGATTATCGAAAAACATATTTTTACCGGTGGAGCAAATAACAAAAACTTATTAAGAATTCTACCTCCATTAACAATTACAACGGCTGCTATTGATACATTTATTGTGGCTTTGCAGGAGAGTTTGAAAGAGTTGAAGTAATATTTTTTAAAGTTGCAGAGGCTCAAAGTTTCTGAGTATTGTACAAAAGTGAATTATTACAAAATAGGTTTGCGTGAGGGATAGCAGTGGAAATCCTTTTTTATAAATTGTAGCGCAGCGGAAAGAAATAAAAAAGATTGTAGCGAATAGCCCGACCCACAGGGTCACGCCCAAATAAAAGATAAATATGAAAACAGTATTATCCATAGCAAAAAGAAATGCCGTTTTGAGTTCGATGGCAGTACTCCTAGAACAGGAAAGAGCCAACCTTAAAGCAGTAAACCAACAGGATTTAAGCAATTATTCTGGGGCTGATTTAGCTATGGAGAAACGTTTGCTTGTTGATGACGCCAAAATTGACGGAATGATTTTGTCATTGCAACAATTAAAGACTCAGGAAGATCCGGTGGGGAAAATTCGTTTTGATTTTACACATGAAAACGGAATGAAAATCAGCAATAAAACAGCTGCTTTTGGTACTATTTTGATCATTTATGAATCGCGTCCTGATGTAACTGTTGAGGCTGGCGGAATAGCGTTTAAGTCGGGAAACAAGATTTTATTGAAAGGCGGAAAAGAATCTTTACTGTCTAATTTAAAAATTGTGAGTCTTTGGCATCAAGCGTTGACGGATAATGATGTTGCCACTTCATGGGTAGAATATTTGAATTATGACCGTACCGAAACGCAAGCTTTCTTAGAAAATCCAACACAAAAAGTAGACTTGATTGTTCCGCGTGGAGGAGAGCAATTAATTGCTTTTACAAAGAAACATGCAAGCTGTCCTGTAATTGTAAGTGGTCGCGGAAATAATTTTGTTTACGTAAATAAAGAAGCCGATTTAGAAAAAGCTTCAGCCATAATTATAAACGGAAAAACCTCAAACATATCGGTTTGCAATGCTTTGGATAAAGTATTAA
>JAHKAT010000255.1 GCA_018825925.1 Bacteroidota bacterium
CATTTTCAATCAATGGCACCCACATTGGACATGCGTGTTCTGTTATCTGAAGTTCAGGAGAGAATTTTTTAAGCTCCAAAGAGTAGGAACCTGACAATACAGTGCCTGGTGTTGCTAATATACCGACATGTTTTGATTTTGAAAGAGAACCCAAGTATTCCGTGCTTGGTCGAATAACACCCAAAACTCGTCTAGCAGGATCGTAATCGGGCAAGTCATATAACTGAATGTTTCTTAATGCCTTCGCAGAAGCTGTATTGCAAGCCAAAATCACCAAATGGCATCCTCTATCAAACAATTCAAAAACCGCTTGTTTAGTAAATTCATAAACCACCTCAAAAGATCTTGTTCCGTAGGGTGTTCGAGCATTATCTCCCAAATAGAGATAATCATTCTCTGGCATTTTAGCGGCCAATTCTTTTAAAATAGTTAGTCCACCATAGCCTGAATCAAAAACACCAATTGGTCCTGCTTTCATTTGATAATTGAAAGGTGAAAATACAAAAAAGGGTGATTAAAAAACCACCCTTTTGTTGAAATAAATTCTATTTACTTAGCTTCTTCTTTATCTAAGCGCAGTAATTCGATTAGAACTTCTGCAGTAAGATCGATACCACCTGCAAAATAAAGGGTTACCGTTTCGTCAATAACGTATGATAACTTCTTTCGATCAGCAACTATTTTCACTGAGCGTTGCACTCTATCCAAAATTGGCGTATTCAAATCCTGACTTACCGCTTGCAATTCGCGGGTCAACGTTTGCTCACGTTCTTGTAAAGCATTTTGTTTTCTCACCAATTTCTCTTCCTCTATTTGTTGGATTACAGGAGACATTGTAGGTTGATCTTTTTGGTACTTTGCGTAAGCTTTCTCCAAATCAATTTGCATTTCTTCCAATTCTTTGGTTCCTGCAAATTCAAAATCTTTCAATTTTTTAATCGCTTCTTTACGAGATGGAAGTGTATCCAACAATTTTTGTGAATTCACGTGTCCAAATTTCTGTTGAGCCATTGATGCTCCTGCACTTAATACAACCAATAAGGTTAATAATAATCTTCTCATTTTTTAGGGTTTATTTTAAATTATTTGATGTCCAATTCTTTTAAAACTTCATCAGAGATGTCGTATTTACTGTCTGCGTATATCAAATTACTTTGGTTCGCTTTATCAAAAACAAAGGTGTAATTTCTCTTCGAAGCCACTGTCTGCATTGCACTATAGACTTTGTCTTGAATGGGTTTGATTAATTCCTGACGTTTCTGAAAATAATCTCCCTTTACACCGAAGCGTGTTTTTTGCATTTCCAACGCTTCGTTTTCGAGTTTTTGAATTTCTTCTTCTCTCTTTTTTCTTTCTTCGGAAGGAAGTAATACCTCCTCTCTTGCAAAATTATCTTTTTTTGACTTTAAAACGGTATATCGTTCTTCAATCTCTTGTGTCCAACGTTCGGCCAACTTATCGAGTTTTTCTTTTGCTTGACCATATTCAGGCATTTTATTCAAAATGAAATCCGAGTCGATGTACCCATACTTCTGACTATAGGCAAAGCCTGTGCCAAAAATAAATAGAACTAGAAAAAAAAGATGTTTCATGCTGTTTTCGATTTGTTCTGCAACGGCGAATATAGATAATTATTATTTTACAGTTCTCCCAAATTCATACCAATTGTAAAGGTAAGTTTTGGATAATATCCTTTTTGTGAAATAGATTGGTTTTCTGAACCATTGGCAAAACCTTGACCCCAGTAATCAATTTTATCAAAACCAAAACCATAATCCAAACCTAGCATACCAAACGCTGGCAAGAAAACACGAATACCAACACCCGCTGCTCTTTTCACATTGAAAGGATCAAACTCCTTGATGGATGGGAAGGTATTTCCAGCTTCGGCAAAGGCCATTGCAAAAAATGTCGCTTGCGGATTCAAAGAAATTGGATAACGTAATTCTAAGGTATACTTAGCAATTAATGGATTTCCTCCTCGTGTCGACAAACTATTGTCTTCATATCCTCTCAAAGCAATAATTTCTTGTCCACCTATTTGTGAAATACCTGTTAAACCAGAACCTCCAAGGGTAAATCGGTCAAAGGGTGTGATTCCTTTTGCTTCGGTGTATGCACCCATTAAACCAAAACCAATTCTCGGTGACAAAACCAATTTTTTATCTTTCGAAAGTGGCAAATACCAAGCTCCGGTAAACTTTAATTTATAATATTCTAAATATTTGTATCGTTCCTGAGCCGATTGGGCAGCGTAATTAACTCCTGTTTCGAAGTAAGAATATGGTAAAGTAGATTTTGCTGTAAATGTCAAACTTGAACCCGACTGCGGATAAATTGGAGCTGAAATAGAGTTTCTTTGCAACACATATTTCAGCGATATATCATTGGCAATACCATTGGTGAATAATACCCCAAATCGCGTGTCATTTGTTACGTTGTACTTTTGAAATCCTAGCTCATAATATGCAGTAAAAAAGTCATCCGGAAGCTTTTTACGTCGACCAAAACCAACACCCGCTCCTCCAATCGTTGTACCACTAAAATCAGGATTGGTTTTTAGCATACCATTTTGAGAAAGTAAGGTATAGGTGGAAAACAAAGTCAATGAATTCGGCTTTTTACCTCCCAACCATGGTTCCGTAAATGAAGCATTGAAACTTTGATAGAATCTACCGTTGGTTTGACCACGAACAGAGAAACGTTGTCCGTCACCTGAAGGCAAAGGTTGCCAAGCAGATTTTTTAAAGAAGTTTTTGGTTGAAAAATTATTGAAGGTCAAACCGAGTGTACCAATCACTGAACCTCGTCCGTTTTGACCAACACCACCATAACCACCAGAAAGTTCAACTTGATCGGATGATTTTTCCTCAACAACATATTCGATATCCACAGTTCCATCAGCAGGATTTGGCAAAGGATTTACTTGGAATGCTTGTTCATTAAAATACCCCAACTGCGCCAATTCACGTTGTGTTCGAATGATGTCGTTTCTACTAAAAAGATCCCCTGGTTTGGTTCTGATTTCACGGCGAATTACATATTCATTCGTCTTGGTATTTCCTTTAATGATAATGTTTTTAACACGTGCTTCTTTTCCCTCGATAATTCGCATCTCGTAATTGATCCGGTTGTCGGTAACATTCATTTCAACTGGCGTAATTTGGAAGAACAAATAACCTCTGTCCATATACAAAGAGGTAATATCACGACCGTCTACTGATTGAAACAAGCGTTGCTCTAACAAACCCTTATCGTAAACATCGCCATTTTTTATTCCTAAAATGGTATCCAAATAGGAGGAGCGATATTTTGTGTTTCCTATCCACGTAATATCTCCGAAAAAGTACTTTTCACCTTCTTCAATTTTCAGTTGAACCACTAAGTTTTGTGGATCGATCAAGAAAAATGTATCCAAAGAAAAGCTTGCATCTCTTAATCCTATGGCGTTAAACTTGTCTAATACAGCTTTTTTATCTCGATCAAAAGCTGCGGTGGAAAACTTTGACCGTTTAAAAATTCGCAATGGCCCCTTTTCTTTGGTATCCTTCATGGCCATCTTTAATTTAAAATCAGAAATACTTTCATTTCCTTCGATCACAACTTCTTGAATCTTAACTTTCTCACCTGTATTGATGGTGATTTCAAAAACCTCCGAATTATTCATTAGAGTATCGATAGTCCGTTTTATGTCTACATCAACAGAGTAAAACCCTTTTTCACGGAAATAACCACGGATTTTTGATTCAGTTGAAAAAACTAAATTTTCAGTAATGGTTCTACCGGCGTACAAATTGATTTCTTCACGCACCTTATCCGCTTCTCTCTTTTTTATTCCAATAAACTTAAAACGCGACAATTTTGGTCGAGGCTCCACAGTAATCACAAGGTACAACACCCCCGCAATTTCTTTTTCAGCAGCAATAGAAATACTAGAGAACAATTCTTCTTTATACAGATTTTTAAGAGCTGTGGTAATTTGGTCGCCTGGAATTTTAATACTTTGCCCTTGTCTTAATCCAGCAATGAGTTTAATGGCTTGGTGGTCGAAATTATCAGCACCAACAATACGTATCGGTCCAAGTTCATAGTCCTTGGGTGTTCGATAATCGATGAAAAATTCTTCCCCTACGGTTATAGGACCATTTGTTGATAGTGTATCTTCTTGGGAAAAGAGATTCGTCAGATTCAGCAGAATGACAACTGCGAAAGCAGCATTTAATATCTTCATAAGGATTTGGTAATTTGTTCAGACACCATTCCGAATCTTCGTTCGCGTGATTGGTAGTCTAAAACCGCCTTGTATAAATCTTCTTGTGTGAAATCGGGCCACAACACTGGAGTAAAGTGCAATTCACAGTAGGCAATTTGCCAAAGTAAAAAGTTAGAAATCCGGTGTTCGCCACTTGTTCTTATCAATAGTTCAGGATCTGAAATCCCTTTAGTTGTAAGATGATCACTTATTAAATCATCTGTAATTTCGTTTTCTGTATAAATACCGTCTTTTACTTCTTTGGCTATTTTCTTAACCGCATTTTTTATTTCCCAACGGGAAGAATAATTCAAGGCAAGTATCAAATCTAGGTTTTCATAATTTTTGGTTTGCTCCATCGCCTCTTGCAATTCATTTCTGCAAGCTTCTGGTAAACCTTCTATATCACCAATTGCTCTTAAACGGACTTTGTTCTCGTGTAGTTTCGGTAATTCGCCAGAAATAGTTTTCACCAATAAATCCATCAAACCGTCCACTTCTTCTTTCGGGCGATTCCAGTTTTCAGTGCTAAATGCATAAAGTGTCAAATGCTTTAAATTCAATTCTTTAGCCGCCTTTAAAACATTGCGAACAGATTCTACTCCAAAGTTATGTCCATACAAGCGCATGTGCCCCTGTTTCTTGGCCCAGCGTCCGTTTCCATCCATAATAATAGCAATATGTTTGGGCGTATTTTGTCGATCTATTTTATCTAGTAAACTCATTGTATTTTAAGACGGCGACGAAGATAACTAATCCCAAGCACTTACGAAATTGTTTGCGCCACCTTAACACGAATTAACGAAAAAGAAGGTACTTTATTTTGGATGGCCAAATCCGACTGAGATTTGAGCTTGACTAGTCCTAAATAAACGATACAGATTATTAAGTGTATCATCCTAAAAAAGTTTACAGTTTTTCATATTTACACAGTTTAGGGCAAGGCAAGACTTGATTTCTACTTCCCCCTTTGGAAGGGGACCGAGGGGGAGGTTGAATACAATTCAAGCATGTTCATGATTTTTCTATCTGCTAAAATAAGAGAATGATGCAGCTGGTTTTCAATCTAAATTAGCCTCCCCCTTAATCCCCCTCCTTAGGGGGAGACTTCATTTCTACTTCCCCCTTTGGAGGGGGACCGAGGGGGAGGTTGAATACAATTCAAGTATGTTCATGATTTTTCTATCTGCTAAAATAAGAGGGTGATACAGCTGGTTTTCAATCTAAATCAACCTCCCCCTTAATCCCCCTCCTTAGGGGGAGACTTGATTTCTGCTTCCTTCAAACAATAAATAGCATGTCGAATTTGATTTTCAACATTGTCTATATTGTTTAGAACCATACCTTCTGAAAATCGAACAACATGGAAACCAAGCTCTGTTAGAATATTTTGTCTTTTAGCATCATATTCACCTTTGTTGGAATGTGAATTCCCATCGATTTCAATAATTAAACCAATTTCAGCGGCAAAAAAATCAACGATAAAATAGTGAATTGGCCGTTGTCTTTTAAATTTTATGCCCATCTGATTTCTTGACAACAATGCCTTCCAAATGTATTTTTCAGCCCGCGAAACACTTTCGTTTCTCAATTCATGAGCAAATTTTCTCAAATTAGAATTATAGTGGTTAAACATACCCTTTTGATTTGGTATCTATTAAGTTAACAGTTACTGAGGGGATTTCAAAAAATAATCTTAATTATCCTCCCCCTTAATCCCCCTCCTAAGGGGGAGACTTCATTTCTGCTTCCCCTTTTGGAGGGGGACCGAGGGGGAGGTTGAATACAATTCAAGTATGTTCATGATTTTTCTTCCTTCAAAAACAAGAGAATGATACAGCTGGTTTTTCAATCTAAATTAGCCTCCCCCTTAATCCCCATTCTTAGGGGGAGACTTGATTTCTACTTCCCCCTTTGGAGGGGGACCGAGGGGGAGGTTATTCTTCGTCCCTAGTAGCACAAAGCAAAAAAGGCCGACAAATGCCGACCTTTTTAAAAATTATATATTCGCTTTTTATTCAGCCAAAACAATCAATTTGTTGTTTACCATTTCGGCAACACCACCTTTCACGTCGATAAGAATCGAGTTTTTATTTGTTTTGTCTTCGCGAATGTGCTTATTCGTTTCGTCATTCCAATCAAATGGTTTTGGTAAATCCACCTTTACGATACCGCTTTTCAAAGCTGAAATAACCGGTGCGTGATTGTTTAAAACCTGAAACAAACCATCCAAACCTGGAAGCTGAACCGCAGTTGCTTCGCCAGCATAGATTTTACTTTCGGGAGTTATGATTTCTACGTGCATGTTCTATTTCTTAAGCGTTGGTTTCAGCCAACATTTTTTCACCTGCTTCAATTACATCTTGCAAACCACCTTTTAAGTTGAATGCTGCCTCAGGATATTTATCCAATTCACCATCCAAAATCATGTTAAATGCTTTGATTGTTTCTTGAATGTCTACCAATACCCCTTTCAATCCTGTAAACTGTTCAGCTACGTGGAAAGGTTGAGATAAGAAACGTTGCACACGACGCGCTCTGTGAACGATCATCTTGTCTTCTTCAGACAACTCATCCATCCCCAAAATTGCGATAATATCTTGCAATTCTTTGTAACGTTGAAGAGTCAATTTTACTCTTTGTGCACAGTCGTAATGCTCATCACCAACGATCTCTGGAGTAAGGATACGAGAAGTTGAATCCAAAGGATCTACCGCAGGATAAATTCCTAACTCAGCAATCTTACGCGACAATACCGTTGTAGCATCCAAGTGAGCAAATGTATTTGCTGGAGCTGGATCGGTAAGGTCATCCGCAGGTACGTAAACCGCTTGTACAGATGTAATCGAACCTCTTTTTGTTGAAGAAATACGCTCTTGCATCGCACCCATTTCAGTTGCCAATGTTGGTTGGTAACCTACCGCAGATGGCATACGTCCTAAAAGTGCTGATACTTCAGAACCTGCTTGTGTAAATCGGAAGATGTTATCTACGAAGAAAAGAATGTCTTTTCCTTGACCTTCGCCATCACCATCACGGTAATACTCAGCCAATGTCAAACCAGACAAAGCAACACGAGCACGTGCTCCTGGAGGCTCATTCATCTGACCGAAAACGAATGTCGCTTTCGATTCTTTTAATTCTTCAGTATCTACTTTTGATAAATCCCATCCACCTTCTTCCATAGAGTGCATGAATTCTTTACCATATTTAATAATTCCTGATTCCAACATCTCACGTAGTAAGTCATTCCCTTCACGAGTACGCTCACCTACACCAGCAAATACAGATAAACCAGAATATGCTTTCGCGATGTTGTTGATCAATTCTTGAATCAATACCGTTTTACCTACACCAGCACCTCCAAACAAACCAATTTTACCACCTTTTGCATATGGCTCAATCAAGTCAATTACTTTGATCCCTGTAAATAAAACTTCAGAAGCTGTAGAAAGATCCTCAAATCTCGGTGCTTCACGGTGAATCGACAAACCACCTTCGGTAGAAACCTCGTTAATTCCGTCAATTGCTTCTCCTACTACATTAAATAAACGCCCTTTGATTTTATCACCAATTGGCATCATGATTGGAGCACCTGTTGAAAGTGTTTCCATCCCACGTGTAAATCCTTCCGTTGAATCCATAGAAATGGCACGAATAGAATTTTCACCAATGTGCGATTGCACCTCAAGAGTTACCTTTGTTCCGTCTGCTTTATATACAAACAATGCATCGAAAATGTTAGGCAAAGCCATCCCTTTGTCGTAGCGTACATCAACAACCGGACCGATTACCTGAGCGATTTTTCCTTTGATATTTGACATTTATCGTCTTGTTTAAGAGTAAATTCTGAATTTGGGCGCAAAGATAGGGAATTAAATATGAAATTCCATACGCAAGTCCTTTGAAATTTTCGAAAGTTTATAAACACTAGGTTCATACTACCTGAGGGCTTCAAAAACAATTCGATATCCTTATTTTTTTCGTACTAAAAACTTTGCTGGCAAATAGGATGCTAAGAAAGCCAAAGAACCTACAAGCGACAATATCAACAAGCCATCCGACCATGCCAAAGTAATTGGAAAAGGCTCTCCATTAGAGTTGGGCATTTGTAGGAGTTTAAACCATAATTGTATGCCACAAACGATGTAACCTAGTGCAAATCCAAAAAAGATTCCTTTTCCTGCTATCAAAATTCCTTCGTAAAAAAACAGTCGAAACATAAATCGATCGTCAGCACCTATAGATTCTAAAGTCTTCATATTGTCCTTTTTTTCTATATACAACATCGTCAATGCGGCCACTAAGGTAAATGCAGCAATAATAAAAATGAATAGTAGTATCAAAATAACGATTCTCCTTTCGGTTTTGCTGGTTTGATAAATCAACTCGTTTTTTTGATAGCTCGTTCGAACCCGAAAGTCTGGTCCCAATTTTTCTTGAAGCTCCTGCTGAAGAGAGCTCATTTCTTCTGCGTCTTTTAATTTTATATACCAGGCGCTTACTTCATTTTCAAAACCATATAATTCTTTTGCCAACTGCAAAGGCACGACTATCGATTCAATATTCACCTCGCGGTTGTAATTGATTCTTCCAGAAAGCTTTATGTTTTGGGTATTAAATGGATTCTTCCCCAATTTCATTTTCATATCGCGTTTCGGGGCATACAGCAAAATTGTTTCATATCCTGTAGAGGGAATATATCCTTCTAATTTATCCAACAAACTAGCGCCTATGAGCGCTAAAGGTTCTCCGTTTTCTTGTAACACAGGAAAGCCATCCACCATGTGACTTGCTACTTTTGCATTTTTAAGAAACTGGTTGGGAACACCTACCAAATTTGCATTGACCCATTTTTTCTCATGCTTCAAAACCACTACTTCTTCCAGTGCGGGATGAAACGATTTAATCTTTGGGTTGGATTGAAACATGAAGGTATCAATCTGATTTTCAAACAGTGTTTTGGACGAAGAGGAGCGAATGGTAATGTCTGGATCAAAGTCGGAATACAACTTTTTAACCATGGTTTCTATCCCATTGAAGGCGGATAAAAGAATAATTAGCGCAGCGGTAGTTACAGCAATACCAATAACAGAAACACGCGTAATCCAATGAATTGCGTTTTTCTTTTTCCGTGTGGAAAGGTATCTTTTGGCAATATAATAAGGAACGTTAATCAAAAACTAGCCGAGCAAAATATCGATTTTTTCGGCATAATCTAACGAGTCATCACGGAAGAAAGCCAATTCTGGTATTTTTTTCATGTTTTTAAGACGTTTTCCTACATCTCCACGAATTTTTCCTTTGTTTGCATTGATGCTATCCATCACCTCTTTTGGGTCTGGACCTGCAAAAACACTCAAATACGCTTTTGCCAAGGACAAATCTGGCGAAACACGAACGGTTGCTACAGAAACCATCGCCCCCAAACATATTTCTCTTGAATTTCTTTGAAAAAACAAAGATAATTCTTGCTGAATCGTGCTTTCGATTCTACTTTGACGTATTGAACTCATGCTGCAAAGTTAAGAAATGTTCCATTGAAACCTCTCTCCTGTTTCCAAAACTGTCATTCATTTAAAACTTCATCCTTTTTCTACCCTTTGACGGCGAAGCAAAAAACTTATCTTTATACCCCAAAGTAAAATCGGGAGTGAA
>JAHKAT010000256.1 GCA_018825925.1 Bacteroidota bacterium
TCAAAAATATAGGTCCTTTCCAACTGTGAAAGGGTAACAAAGGATTGGCGATCGTTTACGGGAATTTCGGTTTCGATGTCTGAATGGGATAGTATCGGAAAATGTTTTGTTTCAATAGAGGTATCAGCTAAAATCAAAGCGCGATGAATTTGATTCTCCAGTTCTCGAATATTTCCTGGCCAATTGTATTGACATAGCATTGACAGAGCGGAATCGGACACTTTTAAGTTCTCTTTGTTTAGTTCTCGTCCATGTTTTTGCACAAAATGTAAGACTAGTTCGGGAATATCCTCTTTTCTATTTCGCAAAGGAGGTAGATCTATGTTCACAACATTCAATCGATAGTATAAATCTTCTCGAAAAGAACCATTTCGCACCATGGAAAGCAGTTGGTTGTTGGTCGCAGCGAGTATTCGAACATTTATTTTTTTTGATTTTTGAGCCCCTACTTTTATCACTTCTTTTTCTTGAATTACTCGCAACAGACGCTGCTGAACAACCATAGATGCATTTCCAATTTCATCTAAAAAGATCGTTCCTCCTTCAGCGGCTTGAAAAAATCCTTCTCGTGATTCATTGGCTCCAGTAAAAGCGCCTTTTTCGTAACCAAATAATTCACTTTCTAATAAATTCTCAGGTATGGCTCCACAGTTTACAGCGATGAAAGGCTTGTTTTTGTAAGAGCCTCCATAGTGAATGGCTCTCGCTACTAATTCTTTGCCTGTTCCACTTTCACCTGTAATAAGGACAGTAACAGGAGTGTTTTTGGTGCGCTCAATTAAGTGGAAAGTAGTGTCTAATGACGCAGATTTACCAATTATACCGGTATTGGTTTTTAAAAAAGGGGTTGAGTTTACTTCTTTAACAAAAATCGGCGGATTCTTTTTTTTATTAAAAACCTTGGTGATTGCATTTTCAAGTTCTTCGTGTGTAAAAGGCTTTACAAGGTAATCAACCGCACCTTCTCGCATGACGTCTACAGCAGTGTCAACAGAGGGATATCCTGTAATTACTAGGATTGGTAATTGTGGAAATTTTTCTCGCGTATAGCGAACTAATTTCATGCCATCTACACCGGGCATTTGTATATCGGTGATTAGTAAGCTCGGGAGATTTAGTTTTAATAAATCAATTGCATCAATAACGTTGCTTGCCTGAAATGTTGAATATCCGGACGAATTCAATTGGCGTCTTAAAACTTCCAACATATCAAGAGAATCATCAACAATTAATATATCTGCTTTCATTGTTTCAAAGGTATGGAAATAACAAAGGTCGTGCCTTTATTAAGTTCACTGGACAACTGAATTCTGCCTTTATGACTTTTTACAATGCCATGAACGACACTCAAACCAAGACCGGTTCCATTTTTTTTAGATTTAGTGGTGTAAAAAGGTTCAAATATTTTATCCTGTTCATCCTCTTTTATTCCTTTGCCAGTGTCTTGAACCAGAAAATGTAAGTATCCATTTTCAATTGTCAAGCGCAACGTTACAGTTTCATCTCGATTGGAGGCATGTATCGCGTTGTTAACTAGGTTAAAGACAACTTGAATAAATTGAGTTTTGTCAAGATAAGCTTTACAATTGTCATTATCGGCATGAAATTGTACGGTCACCCTCGATTTTGTTATCGTTGGATTAAGAAGTTCAAGAGCTTCCTTTATAAGATCATTGATACAAACAGAGGTTATATTTTGCGGTATTTCACAACTGAAAAACATGAGTTTCTTCACAATGGTGCGTGCATGAAGGGCAGATTGATATATTTTTTTAGCATCCTCTAAATTCGCAGTAGTATCTGATCCTTTAATAATAAATTCAGAAAATCCTAAAATATTTCCCAAAGGCGTGTTCAATTCGTGAGCAATTCCAGCAGTCATTTCACCTAATATGGACAAGCGATCTTGTTGCTCTACGATACGCTTTAATGATTCCTCATTTTGCATACGTTTTTTGCGTTCCAGCCAAATGGAAATTTCAGAAGCTAATTTTTTCAAAAGTTTTTTCTCTTCGGGTAAAAATGCATTTTTGTCAAAGAGAGTAGTAGGGTAGTGCACTTCAATACGACCAACGATTTCTTCTTCAAGATGTATATTTTCGGCTACATACACTGAAGGTTGATCAAGAAGATGCGAAGCATATTGCACATGACCTAACTTAATCACTGTTATCGCTTCTTTTGAAAATTTCCAAGCAGCAGAAACGCGATCGCAAATTAGAGGGAATAGTTTTTCACTATCGTGATGTTTAGCTGTTAATGCACTCAAATCGTAAAGACATTCCAATTCCTTTATTCTTTCAATCAGTGCTTCCTTATCGGCTACATTATTTGATTTTTTTATGTTCATTTTTGAATGTTCAGTAACGTATAGAATTCAAAATCAATTTAAGTTATAGCTACTATCAAAATAATTTCACTGTCATTTGATGAGCTCGTTTTGGCACTCTTGTAAGTTAAAATTAAAGATCTTTAATGAAAAGGATTTCATTTCATTCAAATCAATTGAA
>JAHKAT010000019.1 GCA_018825925.1 Bacteroidota bacterium
ATTTTCATTTGAAATCGTCTTGAATTGATTGGTGTAAGACAGAATACCTTGGTCGTATGAACCTATGACATACGAACCGTTTTTATGTTGATTGAAGTTTAAGATTAAATCACTGGTCAAACCAGAAGTAGTGTTGAAATAGACAAATAAATCGCCTGGAAAATAGATTAAACCTTTGCCTAAGGAACCGAGCCAAATATTGTGTTCGTCATCCTGATAAACGCATCGGATATCTCCAATAGGCAGTCCGTTTTCGTTGTTTACAGTCTCCCATTTACCTTTTTTGAGAACTAAAATACCATTGTTGGAAGAGGCCCACAACGATCCGTCTTTCGTTATTTCTAAACCTCTTGGCGCAAATTCTTTTGGAATGTCAATTGATTTGAGCTTGTACGAATCTAGTTGAATACGAAATAGTCCATCTTGATAAGCACAAGCATATAACTGATCGTTCTTTATTTTAAGATCTGAAATAGAAAGCTCTTCTGTGTTTGGTAGAATTTCAAATTTCTTAAAATCCACGGTGTGATATATTCCAGACCTTGTAGCGATAAAAAAACGACTCTTATATTGAACAATGTCGCGTATTCTTTCTCCGTCGGGAACATTAAAAGGGATGGCTCGTATTACTTGATTTTTTAATTCAAAAAGTCCAGCACCATTGGTTGAAATTATTTTTGACTGTTGAAAGCTAATTATTGAACTGACTTGTGCACTGATGGCTTTTGGGCCAAGACTAATGTTTTTAAACGTATTGTTTTCAAACGTCGAAACCCCACCTTCATGACCCACCCAGAATTCGTTGTTTTTTGTAGAAATAAAAGTGATTTTATTATTAAACAGTCCATCGTCGTTCGAATAGGTTTTAAATTGCGTACCGTTGAACCGAGCCAATCCACCTAATGTCCCTACCCAAAGGAAGCCATTTTTATCTTGACCAATACTAGTAACTTGAGATTGAGGCAAACCTCTTGCGGTGCTATATTCTACAAATGAATAGCGCTGTGCCCATGAAAATATAGGCGAGATAATTATCAGAAAAAGGACGATAAATTTCAGCATTAGCTTTTCAACATTCGTACAAAATCGGTAACCCTATTTCGAGCAACAGGAATCCTTAAACCACCTTTTAAAACAGCGAAATGACCATCTTCATTCGCGTAATCAGTGAGCATGCTTAAATTAATAATATGCGATTTGTGAACTCTACAAAATTTGGTGTCATCCAAAATATTTTCATAAATTTTAAGTGTACGAGTATCTAAATATCTGGTTCCATCAGAGAAATAAAGCATAGTACAGTTTCCATTTGCTTCTAAATGAACGATGGTTTGGTCCTCCACTATTTTCAAGCCCTTGGTATGACTGATTGCAATTCTATTGTTTGGTTTATTACGAAGAAAGGTGTCAGATAAATTTTTTAGAGAATGAAAATAAGTTTGGAAATTTTCCGGATTATCGGTGAATATTTTTTTGGAGATAATCAACTTTTCAACGGCAATTTTTAACTCATCGATATCAATGGGTTTTAAAATGTAATAGACAGCATTGGCGTTAAAGGCTCGGATGGCAAAATCTTTGAAGGCGGTAACAAACACGACTAAAATTTGCTTGTTTTCGATTTCATCCAAAAGTTCAAATCCTTCAGAACCGCTAGGCATTCGAATATCAAGAAATAAAACATCAGGTTGATGCTCATGTATGGCTTCAATCGCTTTTTCCTTATTGCTTGCATGACCAATTATCTCAATATCTGGACAGTTGTCGTTTAATAGAATTTCGAGGTTTTTTCTTGCAAACTCCTCATCGTCAATTAATAATGCTTTTAATACCATAGTGCAAATGTTCGTTTTAAGCCCTTATTTAGTCTAATATAGTAATTCGAGGAAAGCTCACATTTGCTTTTGCTTCTTTCCAAGTGATTAATTCCACCTTTAAAAAGATAAAGTGAACAGTTTAGTAAACGAAATATTAGGTTAATCATTTTGTTAAAAAGTGTGAAATGAAAGGTTGTAACTTGGTGAAAGCTAAACATTAAAAATTGAAATATGAAAACAGCATTACAATTTAAAAAAGACCTTTGGATTTTTATAGACAGTGGAAATTAATTTTCATTCAATCGAATAATCTCCATAAGTAGAGCGCGTATTGATTTTGGTGACTCAATTTGGCCCATATGACCGCAATTTTCTACTACATATAAATGCGCTAGATCCTTACAGCGGAGCATAGTCTCATCAAGAGGAACAATTGGGTCTAATTGACCTTGAATGAAATGAATTCTCTTGTTATTGACGCGGACCCACTCTGAAAAATCTTTTCTATCACGCATCAAAAGGGAGGTGTCTGAAATTGATTTACCATGAATGTTTAATGCAGCTTTTACGGCTGACCTAACATATTCGGAATCACGATGTGCCGGAAGAAAAAGCATGGGCATTGTTTCTTTCACAAATAGTGAAGGATTTAAAAGCGCAATTTTTGAGACTCGTTCACGGTCGATTTGTTTTGATGAAGAATCAGTCCAAAAATTGGAATGGAAAAGAGTTAAAGATTTAAATTCGATCATCGTGCCAAGCTCTAGAGCGATGTAGCCACCCATGCTGTGACCAACGATGTAAGGATTTATCCAATTGAGTTTATCCAATATTTCTTTAACACCGTGCGCTACTGCTTCAAAAGAAATCGGTATCTCAGAGGCATTGCTTTCTCCATGGCCATGCACATCTACTTTTAAACATTCAAAATAACGCTCCAAACCTAAAGGCGCAAACATTTCTTTTGTTTCTAAAAACCCATGAATTAATAAAACCCTCGGACCCTTGCCATTCACAGAATATGAAAGCATCTTTATTTTTGATTCATCAAAGTCTCAATCTCATCTACTTCTATAGGAATGTCGCCCATTAAGTTAAAAGCAGGACCTTTTGCCTGTACAACTAAGTCATCTTCAAGACGAATCCCTAGTCCTTCTTCCAGAATGTAAATCCCTGGTTCACAAGTAAAAACCATTCCAGCTTCGATTGGATTTTGGAAAAACCCTACGTCATGAGTGTCTAATCCAATAAAATGAGAAGTTCCGTGCATGAAATATTTTTTGTAAGCAGGCCAATCTGGATTTTGGTTCTTTATATCCGTTTTATCGATAAGACCTAATTTCACCAATTCACCCTCCATTATTTTCCCAACTTCTTTGTGGTATTCTGGGATTAATGTACCTGGAACCAACATTTTTTCTGCCTCTTTTTTAACGTGTAAAACACTGTTGTACACCTCTTTTTGTCGTTGAGTGAATTGTCCACTAACTGGAATGGCTCGCGACAAATCCGACGAATAATTGGCATATTCCGCACCAACATCAAGTAAGATTACATCGCCAGCTTTGCATTCTTGATTGTTTTCAATATAATGTAGGACACAGGCGTTTTTTCCGGAAGCAATAATGGGCGTGTAAGCAAAGCCTCGAGATCTATTGCGTAAAAATTCGTGCATCAGTTCGGCTTCAATTTCATATTCCCAAACACCAGGCTTAACAAACCCTAGTAATCGATTGATTCCTGCTTTTGTAATATTACAAGCCTTCTGCATTAACTCAATTTCTATTGATTCCTTTATGCTTCTAGCTACGTGAAGAATAGGGGCGCTTTTATGAACACTATGAGCAGGGTAGTCTTTCTTTACTTGTTTAATAAAACGATCCTCGCGAGTTTCAACTTCTGTGTTGGCTCTTAAATGTTCGTTGGTATTTAAATAAATCCCTTCAGCCTCCGCCATCATCTGTTTGAAAATAGTTGGGAATTGATCTAGCCAGTAAACGGTCTTGATTCCAGAAGTTGCAAATGCAGATTCTTTGTTAAGTTTTTCACCTTCCCAGATAGCAATCAATTCACTAGTTTCTTTTAAAAAAAGCACTTCTCGATGCGCTAAGTTGGTGGCGGAAGGAAAAAGAACCAAAATACTTTCCTCTTGATCTACTCCACTCAAATAGAAAATATCGCGGTGTTGTGAAAAAGGCATGGTGCTGTCCGCAGATACAGGATATATGTCATTAGAATTAAAAACAGCCAAGGTGTTTTTGGCCATTTTTGAAACGAATTTATTTCGGTTTTTTATAAAGAGCTGTGAGTCAATCAAGTTGTATTTCATATCAAAAAATTGGATTTGGAAAGTTACTAATAAATAGAGATTATAAAAAAAACACGACCATTTGAGTAGAACGTAATTACTTTACGTAGTTCGCAGCCAATCTTTGTATCATCAAAACAAACAAGATGGAAGCGAATAGAATTAAAAGAATTGAATGGATGGAGAAAGATAGCGATATGTTGGTCATTTTTGAAGAGCGAAAAGGGAATTTAACATATGACACGCGGGTTTTACTTTCTGCTGATTTATTGAACCGCATACTTTGTGATTTGCAAAAAGAAAACATAGATTTTGATCCAAACTCCTTTTTGAAGATCGAACAATGGTCGGAAAACGAAATCAATTATATTTTTGATTTTTCAGAAACAATGGTAACTTCCGAAAGAATGTTTTTACAAAGCGCTGATGTCAACTATCGTTATATAAGAGCGTAAATTGGAAAAATTGAGTTAAAAAGACACTTCATTTTCATTAGAATTGAATATTTATTTGGCTGATTGAATGGATTTTCTTTATTTAGCGTAACATTTCGTATTACGTTTATAATTGACCATGAAAAATATACTAATTATTACAGCTTTCCTTGCTTTCTTACCCTTTATTGGATGTAACAAACCAGAGGTAATTCCTGCTCCTTCTGAAAGAATTGAATTGAAACAACATTTCATAGGAACCATTAACGGTACTCAAGTAGAATGGACAAAAAATGTGGATGGTTATAAAAACATAACCGCTAGTGAGTATGAAATAGATACAGCATTGTATATTTTCCATTGGAAGTATTACGCTGGTATGGCTTCTGAAGCAGATCCTAAGACTGTTCGTATTGGGATTGGTTCTTTACAGCACGACCCTAATGTTAGAGCAGATCCATCTATCGAATCATTTAAAAACTTCGTAGCCAAATTTGGAGATCCAAATACTGCACCTGGTTTTTCTGATAATGCAAGCGATGGTTTTGAGGTTCAATATGTTGATCCAGCAGGGAGTCGTCAAAAATCGGATGAAACCAACCCAGGAACTTATACGTTTACAAATCTTCAATACAAGGAAGATCAGAATGGTGAATACATGACTTTTGTTTGTAAGTTTAGTGCAACTGTTTACGATAAAAGGAGAGATACGGCGAAAATGATTGATACTATTCACAAACTTTCAGTAATTCAAGACGCGACTTTCACTGGCTACTTTAAGCGTGTTAAATAGTCTATGAATAAAGCGTCCTTCAAAATTTAGGTATGTCAGAAGGGATACGCATTGCAGTTGTCGGTGATTATAATTTTATGTACAATTCGCATCATGCGACGAATCTTTCTATTGACCATGCTTCTCGTTTCTTAGAAGAAGAAATCAGTTATTATTGGATTAAGATTGAAGAAGCTGCATTTTTCAAAATGGAGAATTTTGAGCGATATGATGGTGTTTGGATCGCTCCCGGACCCTACAGAAATGCATTTTATCTGAACGCGATACTCGATAATTTAATTCAACTCAAAATACCCACGCTAGTTACAGGTGAAGGCTTTAGAACTTTAATAGAAGTTTTAATCAATAGAAATCAATTGAATGGGCGCAATGAAAAGTTAGTTTCTGATAATTTAGTAGATGGAAATAGCTTTGAAGCTGTACAAATTCATCCACACAGTAAAGAGATGATTAAGCTGTATGAGAACCATTCCAACACAGAATTAACGGCAAGTAGATATAGTCTATATCCGAATTTGATAACGATGCTTCAAAATGACATTGTAGATATTGAAGCGTATAATCACTTAGAAGAACCTGAAATCATTTCACTGAATCAACACCCCTTCTTTTTAGCCATGGGCAACTGTCCCCAAATCTCATCGACAAGAGAAATTCCACATCCTATCATTTATACATTTATGAAGGCCAGTCGATTTATTAATCAATTGGACGGAGAAGAAATTAATTAGAATTTTCTTGGTTCGCTGAATTTTTACTCGATTCGTAACCATAATCGATGGCTAGGTTTTTATATTCACTGGCAGCAACGGCTAAGGTGTCGCAGCGCTCATTTTCTACATTTCCGGCGTGACCTTTTACCCAAACAAATTTAGGATTGAACTTTTGATGCAGAGGTATATATTTTTTCCATAAATCAGAATTCGCTTTTCCTTTGTATCCTTTCTGATGCCAGCCAAAAACCCATTTTTTTTCAATCGAATCGACCACATATTTGCTGTCGGAATAAATCGTCACTGGATAATTACTGTTCTTTAAAGCGAGTAAACCCTCAATTACGGCGAGTAGTTCCATTCGATTATTGGTTGTTAGGCGAAAACCGCCATTGATTTCTTTTCGCTTGCCATTAAATAATAAAACAGTTCCAAAACCTCCAGGACCGGGATTTCCTTTCGCAGCTCCATCCGTATATATTTTAATCTCCATACCTATTGCGAAAATACGTTTTTTGAAATGATTGAAAGGGTAAAATAAATGAGTTCGAGGAAGATCGATAGAAAGTCTAGCTTTTTAAATGGATGTAGTAAAAGTGGTTTTGAAAGGTGATAAAAAACAAAATAAACTTTTTAACCATAAAACGTTTCCATTGTTTTTATGTGTACATTTGTTCCTCGAAATGGGAAAAAGAGAAGAAATAATGCTAAATGCTACCCCAGTGTTTATGCGCTACGGTATAAAAAGTGTTTCTATGGATGATTTAGCTAAGGAGCTAAGTATCTCAAAAAAAACGATTTACCAACATTTTAAAGATAAAAATGACTTGATCGAATCCATGATACATTTTCGTTTAGCTGAAGACCAGAAAACATGCTGTGAAATACGTGAAAACGCTTTAAATGCTATAGATTCTTTGAATGGTATGATTTCAATGGTTACAGAAAACATGGGTAACATACATCCTTCCGTGTTTTATGATTTGCAAAAATATCATCCAGCGGCGCATGAGATTATCGTGAATCACAAGAATAATTTTGTACTCGAGTTTATCAAAAACAATATTTCGCGAGGAATTCAGGAAGGATATTATCGTTCTGATTTCGACGATGAAATCATTGCGAATTTATATGTTCGAATGACCGACTTTGTGGTGGCAGGAAATATGATGGTGAACGGGGAAAGAGATTTTAAAACAATATACCATGAAGTAATCGCCTTTATGATTCATGGATTAATTTCTGAAAAAGGCAGAGAATACACACAATCAAAAAATGATAAGAATGCTTAATAATTTGCTCTTGGCTATTTTGCTCATGACTTCGCTAACATCATGGTCTCAAGAAAAAACAGCTTATACACTTTCTGAAGCGAAAGAATATGCTTTGGAGAATCATTTGACTATTAAAAATGCTTCTCTGGATATACAATCAGCGATCAGTAAAAAAAATGAAACTCGAGGCATCGGTTTGCCACAAATGAATCTTCAAGGCACCTTTAATAATTTCATTAATCTGCCAGTTCAAGTGGTAGACGCCTCATTCATCAATCCAAACGCAAAGAAAGGAGAAACGGTTTCTTTTAGGGCAGGAACTGATTTTTCTGCGGCAGGAACTTTTCAAGTCAATCAGATACTATTTAATGGTTCTTATTTAGTGGGTTTACAGGTGTCCAAACAATATGTTGAGTTTTCTCGCACCTTGGAATCACAATCGAAAGAAGAGGTAGTTTTTTCTGTAATCCAAGCATACAACACAGTGGTGATTGCGACCGAAAATTTACGTTTTATAGACTCCTTATTGCGAATCACCGAGGAACTAGTTGAAAAACAAGCTAATTATTTTGAAATAGGTTTGTTGAAACAAGAGGATATGGATCAGCTGAATTACTCTTTGTTAATTGCCAAAAATGCCAAAACCTCTGCCGATATACAATTCAAGAATTCTTTGGTTTTATTGAAACTCACAATGAACTTTCCATTAGAAAAAGAATTGCTAGTGATAGAAACTTCTGAAAATTTAATAAACAAAGGTCAAAAGGCAAATGGTCGGATAGAAAATAATTTGGGGCTGCAAATACTCAACAAACAAAAAGCCTTGAATGATTATTCCTTGAAAAATGAAAAATTTGCAAACCTCCCTACCTTGAATGGATTTTTTCAGCATACCTATAATGCATATAGAAATGAGTTTGATTTTTTCTCCAACAACCAATGGTTTCCTCAAACATTTTGGGGACTTCAATTGAATGTTCCGGTTTTTAGCGGTGGTCAGCGTCATTATAAAATTCAACAAGCTGAAATTGTTTTGCAAAAGAACGAAAATCAAATCATGCTTATGTCTCAAACATTAAAAATGCAAGAAATTCAATCTCAGAACAACTTGTCTGCTGCCTTGGAGCAATTGGACCTGCAAAAAGCAAATGTGGATTTGGCTGAAAAAATATATAGAAATGCCATTATTATGGAAAAAATCGGAAGCCAAAACAGCGTAGTAGTTACTCAAAAATACAATCAAGTAATACAGGCTCAAGCTCAATTAACCGCAGCCAAAATTTCAGTTTTTAACGAGCAATTAAATCTGGAAAAATTATACAATCAACTGATTACGAAAAATTAAAATAGAATTGTGAAGTACAATAAATTAAGCATAAGAATGGTAAAACGAAGTAAAGTCCTATTAGTAGGGTTAATTGCGGTATTGTCCGCTTGCGGAGGGGAGAACAATGAGTCTCAAGAAAATAAGGTTGCGTATTTACCACTTGTAAAAATGGAAAAGGCAGAGGTCACCACCTTTATTCATAAAATAAGAGTACAAGGAAATGTGGAAACGGATCAGGATGTATTGTTGAATGCTGAAATGGGGGGACAAATTACCAAGATATTTGTGAAAGAAGGTCAGCGTGTTACTGCAGGCCAAACTTTGATTTCTTTAGATGCCTCCATTTTATCCTCCAATATGAACGAAGTTCAAACGCAATTGGACTATGCCGAATACATGTTGAAAAAGCAAGAAGAGTTAAAAAAGCGAGGTGTAGGTTCTGAGTTTGATCTGGAAACGGCAAAAAATCAAGTGAACTCTTTGAAGTCGAAAATGAGATCCATCAATGCTCAGCGCGGGAAATCAGCTATAAAAGCTCCGTTTTCTGGGGTAATAGACCAAGTCTTCGCGAAAGATGGAGAGGTTGTGGGACCTCAAAATCCGCTGGTTCGTTTGGTAAACAATTCAAATATTGAAATAACCGCAGACATCTCTGAAAAACATCTTTCCTCTATTCATTTAGGTACAGAAGTAGAAGTTTCTTTCCCAAATTATACAGATACCATGATTAAAGTACGAGTTTCGAATGTAGGTAATTATATAGAGCCAACGAATCGCACTTTTAGGATACAAGCCAAGGTTCCCAATAATAAGATCTTGCTGCCAAATATGCTTGCTGAATTATCAATAACAGATATGTTTCAAAAAAATGCAATGGTAGTTCCTTCTATAGCAATTATCAAAGACCAATACAATAAAGACTTTATTTATAAGGCGACATTGGTTAGTCCAGGAAAATTTAAAATTTCCAAAATTGATGTATCTGTCATAGAGAAATACGATGGAAAAGCCTTCATAAAGGTAGAGAAAGGGTTTCTTCAAAATGGGGATAAGATAGTCACGAATGGGGCAAAGGGAATAACAGAGCAGGATATCGTTCGAATTAAATAAGGGTAATAATGGAAGACAAATCAAATAAAGGATTCGCGCTCTCTACACTTTCTGTCAACAATAGAAAATTTGTTTTTCTTTTGACGATTTTGATATTCTTTGGAGGGTTGATAGCCTATAATGGAATGCCAAAAGAAAATTTTCCAGAAATTCAAATTCCGGAGATTTATATAGGTATTGCAAAGCCTGGTGCTTCACCGGAATACATGTCCAAAAAAATTACTGAGTCAATTGAAAAAGAACTCGGTGGAATAAAATTGGTGGATGAAATAAACTCAAACTCTGTGCATGGTTATGCTACAATTCGGGTGAAGTTTGATTTTAAAATGCCTGTAATTGAGGCCTTGCAAAAAGTAAAAGACGCGGTAGATAAGGCACGGACGAAATCAGATTTTCCAGAGTTACCAGTTGAGCCCAATATTTTTGAAATGGATCCGGCTGCTATGCCAATCTTGAATGTGAATTTACGAGGAAACAACGCATCTCTGTTGAAAGATGTAGCAGAGGTACTGGAAAAAAAGATAGAAGAACTTCCTGAAATTTCAGAGGTAGATATTCGAGGTGTTCAAGAACAAGAAATGCGAATTGATGTCGACCCAATAAAGTCACAAGCAGTAAATGTTTCTTTAGACGACATTCAAAACGCTGTTAGAGCAGAGAATCAAAACATTCCATCAGGAGAAATTTTAATGGATGGTTCGAGAAAAACACTGCGCATAGATGGAGAGTTCGAGAATGCGGCTCAACTAAAAAGATTAATCGTTAAAGATGATGATTATTTGCCGGTACATCTAGAGGATATTGCAAAGGTATATTTTGGTAATTCAGACACAACTTCATTCGCAAGAGAGTTTGGCGATCCAGTCGTGATGCTTGATATCAAAAAGCAAGGAGGTGAAAATTTATTAGTTGCGTCAGAGAAAATCTACGAGATTCTTGAAGAATCGAAAAACAATGGTGTTATACCGAGAAGTGTTTCCATCTCAACGACAAATGATCAATCGAACAATACGAGAGACATGGTTTCTAATCTTGAGAATTCAATATTATTAGGTGTTTTATTGGTGGTCGGAGTATTACTATTCTTTTTAGGTCTGCGAAACGCATTGTTTGTTGGTGTAGCGATTCCATTGTCCATGCTCATGTCTTTTTTGATACTTGATGCTATGAGTGTCTCTTTGAATGTGATGGTATTATTTTCACTGGTATTGGCATTAGGTATGCTTGTCGATAATGGTATTGTAATCGTTGAAAATATTTATCGTAATCTCAGTAATGGGATGAAACAAAAAGATGCAGTTGTAAATGGTGTTGGAGAGGTGGCATGGCCTATAATTGCCTCTACTGCAACGACCTTGGCGGCGTTTATTCCATTGGCATTTTGGCCTGGAATCATGGGTGAGTTTATGAAATATTTACCCATTACTTTGATCATTGTTTTGGGTTCATCTCTTTTCGTGGCCTTGGTGATTAATCCTGTTTTAGCCGTTGCATACATGCGTATTGAAGAAAATGCCCCACGCAAAAATAAGGTAATGAGAATTGCTTTAGGTTTGACTATTGGTGGCACCTTGATGTTGGTGTTTGGCGCAATGACCCTAGGTAATTTTTTAATTATCATGGCGATCTTTTCAATCTTGAATCTCTATGTCTTTTATCCCGGAGCTTATAAATTTCAAAACAATGTTTTACCTAGGTTAGAAGATGCTTACTCTAGATTTCTTACAAAGGCACTTTCTGGTAAAAATCCACGAAAAATACTTTTTGGAACGATTGGATTATTCCTGTTTTCAATCGCTTTAATGGTGGCTTTCCCGCCGAAAGTTGACTTTTTTCCAGTGAATGAGCCGAATTATGTCAATATTTTTATTGCCCATCCAATTGGAACCGATATTCTTACGACCAATGAAACCGTACTTCAGGTTGAAAAAGAAGTAAATACAATTTTAAAACCCTATCTACTGAAAGATCAACAATTTCCAAAAGGAGATGAAAGACGTTTAATTCGATCCATTATTTCACAAGTAGGAGAGGGGACCAGTGACCCAGGCGAAGGTCCTACTATGGGGAATACTCCGCACAAAGGTAGATTGACAATAAATTTTACAGAATTTCAATTTCGAGAAGGGATTAAAACGGGCCAACTCTTGGCCTTAATTCAAGAAGAGCTTAAAGGAAAGTTTACTGCGGATATAGAAATTTCTGCCGAAAAAGAAGCGAATGGTCCGCCACAAGGGTCTCCAATAAACATAGAAGTAAGCGGTAGAGGATCTTATGCAGAATTGATTCAGGAAGCAGAAAAATTAAAACTCAAACTTGCTCGATCAGGCGTACTTGGAATTGACCGATTGAAATTAAATGTTGAATCTAATCGCCCGGAAATCCCAATAGTAGTAGATCGTGATCAAGTGAGAAAATTGAATGCATCTACACAACAAGTCGGTATGGCAATCAGAAAGGCTCTGTTGGGCGAGGATGTTTCAACCTATAGTTTGAATGAAGAATCGTATGATTTGGTCCTGCGCTTTGAAAAATCAAGTCGTGAAAGCTTGGATGCCTTATTAGATCAGAATTTGATTTTCAGAAACAACAAAGGAGTCCTAATTAAGATACCTATCCGCTCTGTGGTTAAAAAGCCTATGGAAGAATCGTCGTTCACTGCTGTCATAAGAAAAGATCAATTACCAATGGTAGTGATAAGTTCAGGAGTTCAGGAAGGATTTAATGGGAATGAAGTCGTTGAAGAATTAAAAACGAAGCTGGAGGAGCTAGAAAAAAAGGGAGAATTAAATGAATCATTAACGTACGCTTTTACAGGACAACAGGAAGAACAAGCCAAAGAAATGGCCTTCCTTTCGTCGGCTTTGATGATTGCAGTATTTATGATTACCTTAATTATCGTAGCGCAATTCAATTCCTATTCTGCTCCAACCGTAATAATGCTAACGGTGGTTCTTTCTTTGATTGGTGTTTTACTTGGGTTGGTAATATCTCGCCAAAATTTTGTAATCATGATGACCATGATTGGTATTATTTCATTAGCAGGGGTGGTAGTGAACAATGCAATTGTTTTGATTGACTTTACAAATATGCTCCGTAAACAGCGCCGGGAAGAATTAGATTTAAATGAAGATGAACAATTACCTTATGAGGAAATTGTTAAATCAGCAATTGAAGCTGGAAAAACACGCTTACGTCCAGTACTCTTAACGGCTATTACAACCATTCTTGGATTAATTCCGCTTGCCGTTGGTTTTAACATTGACTTCTTTAGCTTTTTATCGAGTTACGACGCTAATATCTATATTGGAGGAGATAATAACATCTTCTTTTCACCGATGTCCTGGGCCATTATTTATGGTCTAACCTTTGCGACATTTTTGACCTTAGTGGTCATCCCATCCTTGTATGTGATGACAGTGAAAATAAAAGCGAGTGTTTACAAAAAAATGGGTTGGAAAATCATCAGTAACATATAGTTATCGTGAAAAAAAATAAAATAAATTAAAAAAAGTTATACAATGCTTGCATAGTTAATATAAAGGTTGTATATTTGTATCATACAAAGAAGAAATAACAGAGATTATTAAAATCTTTTTCAGTGAATAGTGGTTAGGTTAGGTTAGA
>JAHKAT010000257.1 GCA_018825925.1 Bacteroidota bacterium
AGGTCGCTTATGACGAGGAAATTAACCGGAAGTTTCCGTAGCGAGAGTTTTTTCTTTTGCTTCTTTTCTTTTTTGCGGAAAAAAAGAAAAGATGATTACAAACTAAAGCTTGTTCGACAATTCCGAAAGCTGGCTTTGAAACACTGAGTTCGTTTCCTTTCGCTAATTGGGGTTAGCTGCGCTGCTACTGCGTGACCAAACGGTACTGGAAATATATTTGATGGGAAGTGGAATTTTCTTATAATTTTAATTAGAAAAGCACGAGCAAGATTCTCGCGCCAACAAGGGATTGGCGTGTAGATGGAAAAGTGAAAAGAATTACCGACCTTAGCGACAACCAACCTTCAGATGGAGTGACGCAGACGCATAAATATATAGAGTTTGACTATGATGCAATGGAAGAGCAAGCGCAGCTTGTGATGGCGAGCTCCCCGCCCGGTAGGAAGGAATGGAGCGACGAAAGGATTGCCAAGCATACCTATAAGCCTGATTTTGGCCTCGTTAAAAGCACCTATTACATATTAGATGCACAAGGAAATCCAATTTCGACTTATTTCCATGAAAATAAAGAAGAAGGGATTACCTATCAACTTGGTGAGAAAATGATCTACGGTAGCTCTCGTTTAGGAATGAAGCAGGATGCTCTTTCAATGCTGCAAACTACCAGTAGTCCGTTGGGTTCATCGCGTAAGGACAGTGCTCTTGTAGGATTAAAATCCTACGAGCTTTCCAATCACCTAGGAAACGTGTTGACCCTCTTCCGAGATGTTTTGAATGGTGATGCTACCAATGGATATTGGGTAGATGTAGCATCTGTTTCTGATTACTCACCCTTTGGCGTGCAACTGGATGGAAGGACGCAAGGGAATCAAGGAAGATTTGGTTTTCAAGGACAAGAATCTGATGATGAGATTAAAGGCAACGGAAATAGCGTGAATTACAAATACAGAATGCATGACCCTAGAGTGGGGAGGTTTTTTGCGGTGGATCCGTTGGCGGATAAATATCCACATTATTCAACATACGGATTTAGTGGGAATCATGTAATTAACTCAGTTGAACTTGAAGGTTTGGAAGATGTTCGTGTCTATGACCAACAAAATGATGGGACATTCAAGTATATTAAAACGTATACAAATAACGAATTGCAAACGGATGTTAATCGATATAACTACAAGGTTAATAATGTTATTTCTGATGTAGTATTTAAGAATGAAGGTCTAAGAATTAAATATGACAAAGTTTCTCAAATTGACGGAAAAGCATATGCCGAAACATTTAATTCTTTAATTCCTAAGCCAGTTCAAGAAACTCCGAGTCCTTCGGAAGGAGTAAATTACAAGACTCAAATGAAAAACGATGCATGGAACAAAGGAGATTATTCAAGATACTTTAGATATTTAGGCAATCAGTTGGATCAAGAGTGTGAAGGAGAAAAAGGATAGGTCAAATATTCAAAAAATATAAACACAATTGGAATAGTCTTACAATACACACCATTGGCTCCATTTGGAGAAGTTCTATGTGGTGGTTCAGATTTAATTGATACTGGACTAGACTTTAAAAATGGGAATCCAAATGCTTGGTCAAATACTGCATTAAGATTGGGGACTACAATTGGTGGAGGTGATAAACTAGGAGCTGGAAAATATATTGACAAATTACCAGTGCAAGAATTTCAAAAACAAGTTATGAAGGGAGCTGTTAATCAAGGAGGTGAGGTTATTGAAGATGGGAAGACAAATTAGTAATGGATGTTTAATGATTTAATCACATCTTGGTTTTCTGTAGTATTTTTCATCGTTATTGGTGTATATTTACTCAGGTCAAAAATCATTGATAAATCTGGATCCCTAGCAGGCAGAATAAGTGATTATATGGGAGGAATCGGAATGATTATTTTCGCAATTTCTTTAGCAATTGCGAAAATATTAGGTAAAGTATAAATTTAAAATAAAATAACATTGACAAAAGGAACTCTTGATATAGCCTTGATTTTATCTATCTTAATTTTTATTTCATCTTGTGAAGGGAAAAAAGATAACGAGGATAGTAATTTGATAAAAAAGGAATCGAGCCCCAAATCAGTGGAGACAAAAAAATCAGAAATTGAGTTGGATTCATCTAAAAAATTTGGTCAATGGAGGATTGACTCAGTGGCAGAAAACAACAAAGTTATTGATCGATTAGCAAATGATAATAAAATTCAAATCTTTAATTTTAGAAAAGATTCATCCTTTTCAATTGTGAGTATAAAAGACGGGATGACCATAGATGAATTAATTGGCACATGGGAAATTAATAAAGACAGTGTTTTAATCTTTAGTAAAAAAAGACATATTATTATGAAGTATCGTTTTGAATTAATACATACTAATATTCTGATTCTTAACTCTGGGTTTGAAATAAGTTCATCTAATAATAATAAACCAACTTTTTATCTTTCAAAATACAAAGAGAAAAATAATTCAAATGTTTTTGATCCATCAAAATAATTTTGGTCAGCAACCCAGTTCGTTCGGATATGTACCTCAATGAAGGGTTGGCGCGTGATTTAATTACGTTGCTGCCCGTTCGCTCGGATATATAAATAACGGTTAAGCGCGGATATGCTATCCGTGCCAAAACCGCAAACGAAGCAAGAAATTAAAATTTCAACGGTGTTATTTCTTAAAAAACGTCTCCATAACGTGTTTAAACGATTTTTCGACCATTAAAGGATCTTGTTTGATAGAATCTGGACAGCAACATCTACCAAAATTCCACGCAAAACGGTTCGGTATACCGTACCATCCACAAAATAAGCAGTTTACAACTACTTATTTTATTTCTGCAAAAATGAAGGTGAGAATTTTATTTCGGGATTTGTTAGCTGTGGTTTTGAGTGTGCATCTAATTGAAATACCAAGTCCTAGCAACATTTACGGGTGTAACATCAATGAATTATTTCTTTCG
>JAHKAT010000258.1 GCA_018825925.1 Bacteroidota bacterium
ACTTGAGGTACGAAACCCCTGTTAATAATGATTTTAAGGGTGCAAAGATACGAACAAATTCATTACAATCAGCGCCTTATTGAAAGTTTTCATTTTTCGAGAAAAACAGTACCGTTTTTAGAAGCTCAGTAATCCCATCAAAAAGCTTCATTTTTCTTGAATTCACAAAAAGAAACTTAAAAGTTTTAAAACATTAAAGTCAAAATAATCTATTAAAACTCAATAGTTTGATGGAAATTATGCTTTGTTAACATTTTATGGTTCGAAAGTAAAACTTGTGTATTTCATCTAGAATGATAATTTTGGATTCGATAATCATTAAATATTAAGTTATGAAAAGAAAATTATTCTTTGCAACAATGTTTACAGGTCTGACTGTATTTACTTTCGGGCAAACAACACAAATGACCAACAAAAACGGATTGGTAATTACACCAGAAGCCGGAGATTGGGTATTAGGAATGAATGCAGCTCCTATTCTTAATTATGTTGGTAACATGTTCAATGGTAATACCGCAAATTCTGTTGGTTCTGCCTTTGTTGATGGTAACAATGCTATTTACGGGAAGTATTATGTTAGTGCAGATTTGGCGTACAGAGGGTCTTTTACACTTACCGCTTTATCGAGCTCAAGCAGAACTTTAGTAGATACTAACACCATCGATGCAGCTCCAGATTATTTTGAAAACAAAACTACAAACTCTGGTTTTGGTTTTTATTTAAGCGCAGGTATTGAAAAGAGAAAAGGTCATAATCGCCTTCAAGGTTATTATGGGGCTGAATTGGTATTGCAATTTGGTGCTGCAACTCCTAATGTATCAAACGAATACGGTCTTGCTTTAGATTCAGCGAATCTTGCAGATGGTTTTGTTTCTAACGGTCGTACGCTTTCTTCTAAAGCTGGTTCTACTTTTGGAGTTGGTGCTCGTCCATTCGTTGGAGTTGAATATTTTGTTTTACCAAAATTGTCAATTGGTGCTGAATTTGGTTTAGGCTTAATGTTTACTACAACAGCTGGCGGTGAAACAGTTACTGAAAACTTCACTACAGTAAGTGGTGGAAGTTCACCTATATTGTATGAGCGTACAACAAACACTGGAAAATCTAACCAATTCTTGTGGACAACAGACAACTTAGGTGGTGCTATTCGTATTTTGTACCATTTCTAATTGATCGAAAAAATCATTCAAAGGGAGGCGAAAGTCTCCCTTTTTTTGTTTTAAGAATTGTATTTTCGCTTCAAATCTGTCACATGAAATATTATTTATTCCTTATTGTCCTTTTTAGCCAGTCATTCTTCTCATTTTCTCAATCGGAAATTATTCTTTCAGAAATCATGAAGGGCAAAGATTTTATTGGCTATTGGCCCGAGAATCATTTTTGGCACGTGAAAGGTGAAAAAATAATTTTTCAATGGAATCCAGATTTCAAAACAGAGGCAAGCTGGTATGAACATTCCTTACTCACCAACAAAACCTTACAAGTTGACGAACAAGACGAATACAGCACCTTGGCCTACGATCGATCTCAAGCGGATTATAACGACCAATATTCAGTGGTGAATGGCCATTTAATTCGCTACGACAAAAAATTGAAGTCCTTTCAAAAGCTGTATTCGACCACTGATCGATTAAGAAATATTCAACGATTGGAAAACCCCAATAAAGTTGCGTTCCAAATCGGAAACAATCTTTTTACTTACAATCGCGAAAATGGTAGTTTTTTACAAATAACTGACTTCAAATTAGAGGATGAAAAAAAAGAAATCAAAGAATCCACTTATTTAAATTCTGCTGAAGAGGAATTATTCAACTTTATAAAAGAAGAAGCCGAGGAGAAAAAAACAAAAGTAAAAAGTGATCGATGGAACCTAAATACACACTATTTGGGAAAAAACAACCTTGTTTTTCTCTCACTTTCTCCTGACGAAAAAATGGTGTACTTGGGAATCTCGACCAAAACTACAACCACCAATACCATTTATAGTTCTTATATCAATGAAGATGGAGCGACAAAATCAAATACTGCGCGACCTAAAGTTGGCGAAGCTGAATCGGAAATGAAAATTTTTCAATTTCGTTTAAAAGACAACAAAATCGAATTAATCAATCTCAAATCGTTAAGCGATTATCAGCGCAAACCTGAGTATTTTAAATCCTATGGCGACTCAAATCTATTTTATTTCAGCGATCGTCTCGTTTATATTCATGCTCCTAAATTCTCAAATAAATCTACCCCCTTGTTTGATATCCGATCACTCGATAACAAGGATCGATGGATTGCTGCTTTTGACACTCAAAACAATACATTGGTTGAAATAGACCATCAACACGATGAAGCTTGGATTGGAGGTCCGGGAATTGAGCCTTGGGACGTTGTTCCAGGCACCTTAAATTGGATCAATTCCAGTGATTTTTATTTCCAATCGGAAGAGTCTGGTTTTTCACAATTGTATACCTATTCTTTTTCAACAAAGTCAAAAACACAACTCACGAAAGGAAATTTTGAAATTCGCGATGCACAATTAAGTACAGATAAAAACAGCATTTATTTTGTTGCAAATAAAACTCACCCCGGTAATCGAAGTTTTTATCAAATAGACATAAAAACCAAGGAATGGAAAACTCTTTGGGAACAAAAAGGTGGAATTCAACCAGAATTAAGTCCTGACGAAAAAACAATTGCCGCTTTGATTTCAACGACAAACAATCCTTGGGAATTGTTTACTATTCAAAATAAGAAAGCAACCCAAATCACAAAATCAACTACTGAAGCCTTTAAATCCATTTCTATTGCTGATCCAAAAATTATTTCTTTTAAGGGGCAGGATAATACCGATGTATTTGCTCGTGTATATTCTCCGACTATCTCCTCCAACAAAGCAGCCGTTATTTTTGTGCACGGTGCGGGTTACTTGCAAAATGCACACGAATATTGGAGTGGCTATTATCGGGAGTTTTTATTCCATCAATTGCTAATAAATCAAGGATACACTGTGTTGGACATAGATTATCGAGCAAGTGAAGGATACGGTAG
>JAHKAT010000259.1 GCA_018825925.1 Bacteroidota bacterium
AGAGGGTATCACGCTACGCCAGGTTCTTCAACATTAACTCCATACTCAGTAGACACTTGGCCTGAGTTGACAGCGGCTTTTTGTGGTTCAATTGAAAACAACTCTTTTTTCAAGTTCACAGCTTCTCAATCTAATGTGCAATTACGTGTTTTTGGATCTTGTACCTCTGGAACAGGGATTCAAATGATGGCATTTTCCTTGAATACACCGTTGCTTGTTAATGGTGCGGGGCCGATAACTACTTACGGTTGTTTTTCCCCTTTAAACATAGCTTCGTCTCCTCCTCAAGGAGTTCCACTTACTTTTACTGGAATGGTTCCAGGTTCTACTTATTATGTGATGATCGATGGTTTTGCAGGTGCTATTTGTGATTATAAAATAGCCGCAGATTATGGAGTCCAAGTTTCAACAAATGTGGCTGCTAGTGCTACGAAAATTTGTCTGGGTAATTCAACCACACTTACTGCCTCTGGTGGAGATGGAAATTATACCTGGGATGCAAATCCTGATTTAAGCTCTACTTCAGGCAGTGTGGTTACAGCCTTGCCTTCTGCAATTGGGGTTTTCTCCTATGTGGTTTCATCGCCATCAACAGATCCTAATTGTCCTTCAACTAAAGATACAGCCTTTATCGATGTTCAAACTGTTCCAAGTCCGAACGCAGGTATTGACGATTCGGTTTGTTTTGGGCAAGTATTAACTTTGAATGGCGCAGTTTCAAATTCCTCGAATAGTAAACTTTGGCAATTCCTTCCACCAACTGGAACTAATCCAGTAGTCACTTTTAGTCCTAATTTCAGTAATTTGAATGCAAATGTTACGGTTAGTTTGCCTGGTTTGTATCGTTTTATTTTAAGAGAAACCAGTCAACTTTGTGGTCAATTTAGAGATACCATGAACATGTTGGTTATAAATCCTATACAGACCTTAACACCAACAGCACCAACCTGCTTTGGTCGTTCAGACGGGAATATTGTCGTCTCATCAACCTATGCAGAGGAATACAGCTATGATAATGGAGTAACTTGGTCGAATTCTAATACTTCTCCTGATTTGGCCGCCGGT
The DNA here is from genome assembly GCA_018825925.1 of Bacteroidota bacterium. Taxonomy (GTDB): domain Bacteria; phylum Bacteroidota; class Bacteroidia; order Flavobacteriales_D; family Crocinitomicaceae; genus UBA2040. The sequence continues at coordinate 1,066 of JAHKAT010000259.1, forward strand.
ACTTATGATGTTTGTACAAGAAATTATTTGGGTTGTACCACTTGTTCTCAAGTAATAATTCCGGATGGTGTTGTAATGTCGATGAGCGTGTCTAATGATACTACGGTTTGTGAAAACGGAACGGGTGCAATTTCCGCATTGGCTACTGGAGGAACTTCATTTTCCTACCATTGGGACCACACTGCTGATGTGGCGGCCAACCAAAATGTTCTTCCTACCTCAACTTCTTATTATGGTGTTTATTCTGAAAATCAAGACGGCTGTTTAAGTTTGAAAGATTCAGTCTTAGTAACTGTTCGACCAAGTTTGATAGGTACGATTTCCATGAACGATACTATCTGTCCGGGTGAAGGTTCGACAATTACAGTTTCTACGGCCAATGGTTTGGGTACCCCTTATAACTATTCGTGGTCTGACGGAACAACAAATTCTGGCAATGGAAATGTTCATGAAGTGAAACCTGATTCAACTGAAACATTTACAGTTACAATAACGGATAACTGTGAAAGTTCTCCTTTGATATTGTCTACCGAAATATATGTATCCCCGATACCTGTTCCGACATTTACAGTGGATGCACAAAGAAAATGTGAACCGGCTATTTTCGATTTGGAGATAACTACAGATCCAAATACTTACAGCACAAGCTTTTGGATGTTGAACGACGGTCAAATTTTCACAAACAATAGTCAACCTTCTACAAATGCAATGTTTGCAGGAGCTTATGATGTACAGTTAATACTAACGAATAAATATGGCTGTGTTGACTCAGTGACTTATTACGATTATTTGGAGCCGCAGCCAATTCCAACAGCACGATTTTTGTTCAACCCAGGTCAACCTTCCATGTTTAATACCTTGGTGAGATTTGAAAATGTTTCAATGGATGCTACACAGTACGACTGGACCTTTGATCAAGGTTCGCCTCCAACATCAACAGAGGAAAGTCCTCAAACATTTTTCCCGGATGGATTTAGTGGAAATTATCCAGTTCAACTAAAGGTTACAAGTGATTTTGGTTGTGTTGATTCGATTACTCAAATTATTGAAGTGTTGCCAGAGGTGTTGCTTTTTGCACCAAATACTTTTACGCCGGATGGTGATCAGTTCAATCAACAGTGGAAATTTGTACTTGAGGGTGTGGACGAATTTACTTTTGTTTTGGAAATCAGAAATCGCTGGGGTCAATTAATTTTTCAATCAAGTGATATCAACGAAGGTTGGGACGGAACCGTGAATGGTGACGTAGTTCAACAGGAGTGTACACTTGGAACATTCAAGCAAAAGATATTTTATCTAGCAAAGAATACATCTTTAATGGGATTATAAACTTGTTAAGATAAAGGAAAAGCATCTCTCTCTTTTCCAACTAAATTTGAAGGAGTCGTTAATTCGGCTCCTTTTTTTCTTTTAAATATTAAATGTGTGCAACACCGAAATGAAGTGTTCAATTCTTGAAAATCCCTTTTTTATGGGAAGAAATCTCCATTCAATTTGTGTACTTTTACAAAAAAAAATCTCATGGAAGTCGCTGCGTTTCAAGCTGCAATTTTAGAAGGAATACCGAATAAATTACCTAAAATTCAACACTACGACGAATCGGTAAATCGGGCACCAAAAAGGAAGGAAATTTTATCAGAGGAGGAAAAGAAATTAGCGATAAAAAATGCACTGCGTTATTTCCCTGAACATTTTCATAAAGAATTGGCGACAGAATTTTTAATGGAATTAAATGAATTCGGAAGGATTTATATGCATCGATTTCGCCCAAGCTATGAAATGAAGGCGAGACCGATTGATCAGTATCCTGGAAAGTGTGAGCAGGCAAAAGCCATAATGCTGATGATTCAGAATAATTTGGATTACGCTGTAGCTCAGCACCCGCATGAATTGATTACCTACGGTGGAAATGGTGCCGTTTTTCAAAATTGGATGCAGTATCGTTTGACCATGAAGTATTTGGCCGAAATGTCAGACGAACAAACTTTAGTCATGTATTCGGGTCATCCAATGGGCTTGTTTCCATCCCATAAAGACGCACCGCGTGTGGTTGTAACCAACGGCATGATGATACCGAATTATTCTAAACCGGATGATTGGGAGAAATTTAATGCTTTGGGGGTCACTCAATATGGACAAATGACTGCCGGTTCTTACATGTATATCGGTCCTCAAGGAATTGTGCATGGAACCACAATCACTGTTTTAAATGGTTTTCGAAAAATTGGTAAAAGTCCTAAGGGTTCTTTATTCGTGACTTCTGGTTTGGGAGGAATGAGTGGGGCTCAGCCGAAAGCAGGAACCATTGCAGGATGTGTCACTGTTTGTGCTGAGGTAAATCCAAAAATCACCAAAATTAGACATGAACAAGGTTGGATTCATGAGGTGTATGAAGACATTCATGCCTTGGTCGACAGAATTCGAATTGCAAAAACCAATAAAGAAGCCATTTCTCTGGCCTTTTTAGGAAATATTGTTGAGGTATGGGAAAAATTAGATGAAGAAAATATTTCTATAGAATTGGGCTCCGATCAAACATCTCTGCACAATCCTTGGGCTGGAGGTTATTACCCTGCCGGATATACCTTTGAAGAAAGTAATAAAGAAATGGCTGATAACCCGGAAAACTTTAAAACTTGGGTACAAGAAAGCCTTCGTCGTCATGCTAAAGCAATTAACAAACACACTGCAAAATCCACGTACTTTTTTGATTATGGAAATGCATTTTTATTAGAAGCTTCGAGAGCAGGTGCCGAAGTAATGCACGAAAATGGAGTGGATTTTAGATATCCGTCATATGTTCAGGATATTATGGGGCCGATGTGTTTCGATTATGGCTTTGGTCCGTTTCGCTGGGTATGTGCCTCAGGTAAACCAGAAGATTTACAAAGAACCGACGACCTGGCTTGTGAAGTTTTGGAAAAGTTAATAATAGAATCTCCGGAAGAAATCAAGCAACAAATGCTGGACAATATACAATGGATTAAAGGAGCGAAAGCGAATAAATTGGTTGTAGGATCGCAAGCGAGAATCTTATACGCGGATGCTGAAGGAAGAATGAAAATAGCTGCTGCTTTCAACCAAGCAATAGCCCAAGGAGAAATTGGACCAGTGGTGCTAGGTCGAGATCACCACGACGTTTCAGGAACAGATTCTCCATATCGAGAAACGTCAAATATTTATGATGGCTCTAGGTTTACTGCTGATATGGCAATACAGAATGTTATTGGAGATAGTTTTCGCGGTGCAACGTGGGTTTCTATTCACAATGGAGGCGGCGTAGGTTGGGGAGAAGTAGTGAATGGCGGGTTTGGGATGTTGTTAGACGGATCTGCCGACGCTGAAAGACGATTGAAATCGATGTTACATTGGGATGTGAATAACGGAATTTCTAGAAGAAGTTGGGCCAGGAATAAAGGTGCGGTTTTCGCAATTAAAAGAGCAATGGAGCTAGAACCCAATTTAAAAGTAACTCTACCTGAGATTGTTTCAGAAGAATTGATGGATCAGTTATTTAATGTAAAAAACTCTTGATATGAAAGCAAATCTGCCGGTTAACAATAGAAAAAGAATAGTAATAATCGGTGGAGGATTCGCCGGATTGAGTTTTATTCAAACCATTCCAAAAAGTAAATATCAAGTGGTTTTGATTGATCGCCACAACTATCATCAATTTCAGCCTTTGTTTTACCAAGTTGCAACTGCTGGATTAGAGCCAAGTAGCATTGTGTTTCCTTTCCGAAAGATTTTACAAAAAAAGCTAGGTTTACACTTCAGATTGGCAGAAGTAGAACGTGTGGATAGAGAAAACAAAGAAGTTCACACCTCAATAGGGTCCTTAAAATATGATTACTTATTACTATCCAGTGGCGCTACAACCAACTTTTTTGGAAATGAAGCCATAGAAACCAATGCACTTCCAATGAAAACTATCAGTGAGGCATTGAATATTCGAAATCAAATTTTGACAGCATTTGAAAATGCCTTAACAGCAGAAACGGCTGAAGAACGAACTAGTTATTTAAATATGATCGTGGTTGGTGGCGGTCCCACAGGTGTTGAAGTTGCAGGAACCATAGCCGAAATGCGAAGATTTATTTTGCCCAAAGATTATCCAGAATTGGATTTTTCTGAAATGAAAATTGAACTTTTGGAAGGAAGTGGACGCTTGTTAAGTGGGATGCGTGATTTGTCATCCTTGAAAGCGAAAGAGTACCTTGAAAAACTGGGAGTTAATATTCGACTAGAAAGTATAGTGACCAATTATGATGGCAAAAATGTAACATTAAAAGACGGGACAACTCTTCATTCCAGAAATTTAATTTGGGCTGCTGGAGTTATTGCCAATGCAATGCCTGGCTTAGATGGCGAACTTTTGGGAGTTGGCAAGCGCCTAGTTGTAAATGGTACTTTGCAGTTAGAGAATTACCCTGAAGTTTTTGCTTTGGGAGATGCTGGAGTAACGTTTTCAGACTCGAACTTTCCAAATGGACATCCACAAGTGGCGCAAGTAGCAATTCAACAAGGACGATTTATTGCCAAAGAATTTGGGAAACACGAAAGTGAAAGGTTTAAAAAAGAATTTAAATACAAAGATTTAGGCAGCATGGCCACTGTTGGTAGGAATAAAGCCGTAGTGGATTTACCAAATCGTCATTTTTCGGGGTTTTTTGCTTGGTTAATTTGGATGTTGGTTCACCTGCGTTCTATTCTAGGCCTTAAAAACAAGTATTTGATTTTTATGGATTGGCTTTGGAATTATTTCACCTATAACTTATCCTTGCGATTAATTATTCAACCAAAATTCAAGTCGAAATCAAAATAAAGTATTGCCAGTTTCGACCCACTGTACTTGATTTTTCTCAGTATAAATAAGTCCCGCTTTTACAGTGTAGCCCATTTGTCGAACCAACGATGCGTATTCTAAAATTTGCTTTTCATCCTTCTTTTTAGGCTCTCCTGTTTTAAAATCAAGCAAGGTGGCCTTGTCTCCATGAAATATTATTTTGTCAGGACGTAAGGTGCTTTCATAATTGGGGACTAATAAACTTCGTTCAGAAATTATTTTAGTAGAACCTCTGTATATTGGCTCCAAAACATCTTTTAAAACGGACCTACTTTGTTTGACTATTTCATCTTGGAAACGTGCGTCAATTTTTCCTTCGGCAATCAATTGTGTTACTTTTTCGCCTATTTCCTCTTCCGACTTTATGAGAGATAACAGGAAATGAAATTGAGTCCCAAAGGCAGCAGCTTCCGAAATCGTTGAGTCATTCATTAAATGATTGGAATCTTTTAATGCGATTTTTGGGAACCAAATAAAATCCTTCAAACTTTTTGGGGTAAAAAGATCAAGCGACTTTACATTTTTCGATTGGCTTATTTTTTTTTCGCGAACGCCAATTTCTAGTAGATTTTTATTTGCGAATTCCTTAGGGAAAGCATTTTCAATACATTGCTGGATAAATTTGGAGTCAGTATTTAGAATGATGTGTCCGTATAATCTTTCTACAGGTCGAGTAAAACCAACATAAAGAAGGTTGACACCATCCATTAATATTTGACTCTTTTCATGGTTTAATAAGTCAACCGCTTCGTCAATTGGATCCCTTGCATTTATGTTTAACTCCAATACCTCATTGTCAATTTGAAACCAGTCTGTGTTGTTCGCAGTAGGTTTTCGGATAGTAATATTGGGCATAAGTACAACTTCAAATTCAAGACCTTTACTTTTATGAAAAGTCATTACTTGAATTGTTTCGCTACTTTCTGGAATTTGCACCGCACTTTTATGTCCGTCTTCTTTGAAATGACTCAAAAACTGAAGTAAATCTGGACCATTGGCTTTGTCAAATTCGAAAAGAAGGTCTAAAAAATGATGAACATAATGATTCTTTAGAGGTTCTATGTTTAATAAGTCGCAAGCTTTTTGACCTAATTCATATAGGTTTTCATAACTAAAGTAAAAAGCTGATTGATCTGAAAAATAGTCCTCAATGAACAGATCGAATTTAACGTGTTTGTATCGTTCTTCGCGAACTACATATTTTTGATATACCGAGAGAGCAAGCATTTGAACATCCACAAACTGTGCGATCATTTCCTTTTGTGCAATATCTGAATTGGATCGTAAACGAAGGTGAAAATAAGCAACGAGTAATTGAACCATTTGATCTGAATCAACCAACAAGGAGTCTGCAGAAACCACAGAATATCCATGTTGAGTTAAGGCTTTTGCCCAAAACAAACATTCCAGATTTTTATTTCCAAGTATTGTAATGTCTCCTGGAGAAAAACCATCCGTTATACATTCTTGAACTTTTTGTAAAATCCATTCAATACCCTGTTCCTCTTTAAAATCCTTTTCTTCTTTGAAATCAATGGCGACGAAGCCTTCTTTTTTTGAGACGGCTTCCTGCCAGTGTGAGTCATAAAACGCAGCTGAATCAGTAGGCAAGTGACCTTTCAATTCTTCAAAAAATCGATTGTTAAAATCGACAATATTAGACGAAGACCTCCAGTTTTGAAGAATAGGTTTTTTTTCTCCCATCAAAGAGAAATATTGACTTTTAAGAGCCAAATTGGGGTCATTCTCGGGATTGTAAATTGCTGGTAGGGCGACAAACTGTTCGGCCAAGCCATTTTTAAATCGATAAATCGACTGTTTGGGGTCACCAACAATAAAGCAAAGGTGATTACTGGCTATGAACTCATGAATTAATGGTACGATATTGAGCCATTGCATTCTTGAGGTGTCTTGGAATTCATCCAACAAAAAATGGCGGTATTTGTAGCCCAATCGATCATAAATAAAAGGAGCTTCCACACCTTGCACTAGTTTCGAAAGCAATTCATTGAATTCAGAAATTAGTAGAATTTTCTCTTCTGTTCGGGTTGTTTCTAATCGTTTGGAAATTAACTGAAGAAATGCAAAAAGATGATGTTGTTTTTTTCGGCTGCGCTGGCAATGGTTTTGCCTTAAAGGATAAAAGATTTGAAAATGATGTTAAAAAATTTGAGAGATCAATAATCGAAAGAAAAAAACTGGATAAAGACC
>JAHKAT010000260.1 GCA_018825925.1 Bacteroidota bacterium
AAAAAAATCAAATAAGAAGTAAACAGGTTGATTCATTCCAAGTTCGAAATCCAAGAAATTAGAGGGAAATCCATGTTGTACTGAAACCATAGAATTATACGGATCGTTTTTTATTTGACATTTGTCTAATTCATCTGCCACTCTGGACAAATTATTGAACATCTCAAAATATTTAATTCCATATAATTGAAAAATCCTAGAGATATCTTCAATTATTGGATTTGGATTTTCTTTTCTAAATGGCCAAACCCAAGTTCTAGTCAAAATAGGTGATAACTTCCTACTAAAGTCGTAATTTTTTAAAGCATATGATTGAGTGACATTATTATGTTTTGGAGGATATTTTATTGATTTATATTTAATCAATAACTCAATTTGAAATCCACCGCCATATCGCCATCTCCAGAAATGAACTGCCCCTAAGTATTCCCCAAAATCTTTTATCGACGTATTGTTTTTATGTGTAAACCCAAATTGCTCCAAACATTCCTTATAAATTTTAAAGGTCAATTCAGAAAAGTCATTAGCGTTGAGTTCAGTAGGAAACTTCTCTTTTTTTAGATTTACCCAACCTAACCCTAAATCCTTTGACTTAAGGTCCATTAACACTTCTTTTTTTGATTCAAAGCAATGGGCATACTTTATATCTGGATGAACCTTTCGAAATATCATTTTTCAGTTGCAGTTAACGTTCGCGCAGTAAGTGAAGCGGCGCTTTTTCTCGAGTGTGTACGTGCGCCGTTTTGCTTACTGCGTGTTAGCCACAGGGTTTTTTATTGTTTTCCAATTAGTGGATTTATTTTATTTCTTAATTGCCATTCTATCCTAGGAACTATTGCATCATAATTCCTAACCGCCACTTTGCAAATACTTATTCTAAAAGTTTCTTTGTGCAAATTCTCTCTTGCCATAAGTTTTAAGGCAAAAGTTGTTTTATGTAACTCCTTGTAAATATGTCCGTGAATGCGGCTACCAATATTCTTTGATTTTCCTATGTAGAGTGGCATCCATTCTATTAATTCTGAATGGGCATTAATCCGCATTTTTTTCAAGTTCGGAGTGAATTTCCTTAAATATCTCTCATCTTCCCATTCTTGCTTAAAATTCTCAATCCAATTCTCATAACTTTCAAATTTCTTATTGTTCTTGATTTCAATTAGATAAATCCCTGAATGAACAATCTCGTTCCAAGGAATTTTGTCAGCAGCGTTCTCTAATTTGAACTGTGCGATTTCAATGAACTCGACCTTTTTTGTCAGTTTTTCTAGTGTATCGAATTGCTTAGTTAGTTCGTTATCTATGTTTAAAATTCCTTCCATGGTTCTTCGTTTTTCGACTTGTGGCTAACGTTCCCGCAGTAAGTGAAGCGGCGCTTTTTCTCGCGTATGTACGTGCGCCGTTTTGCTTACTGCGTGTTATAGAGCGTCTATTTAAATTCATTTTTGTTCGCTTTGACATAGATAAGGAGCAGTGAAGAAATATCATCATTATATTCATAAAACTGAGTATCACAATTGTTCCATGTTTCTTCTGCTTTATCTTCAATTTCTTCCAGAATATTTTGCCTTTCCAGTCTTTCACTTGGAATATTGGTGTTAGGCCATTCATTGTAGGCACGTATTACAATTTCGGCAGTTTTGTTAGCCCCAATTAATTTTAATGCTTCAAGAGTTTCATTGGCAAAATCACCACTAGAGTTGAAGAAAAATTGATTGAATCCTCCATTATTCACCTCGCGTTCCAAATTTTCAACAAACAACACAACTTTTTCAGCATCACTCAACACATTAATATTATTTCCATAATCGGATATTTCATTGAGTTTCGTGTCTAATTCTATAATCGCATTAGTAGGATCTTCAATTTTTAATATTTCTTCAATCATATAGGTTGAATCTGTTTTATTTGATTGTCCACCACAATTACTGAACACTATTAGCGAACATAAGATTAATGTTATTTGTACTCTGGTTTTCATGCTCTATAACGTTCGCGCAGTAAGTGAAGCGGCGCTTTTTCTCGCGTATGTACGTGCGCCGTTTTGCATACTGCGTGTTAAGCGCTGGGTTTAATTTTTAGTTCACCCTTTTT
>JAHKAT010000020.1 GCA_018825925.1 Bacteroidota bacterium
TCTAGAGGAAAACGAATACCGATTATTACACGAAGCTGGGGTATACGCCGTATTGGTGTATCAGGAAACCTACCACAAAGAAGATTATAAAATACACCATCCAAAAGGGAAAAAGTCAAATTTTAATTACCGTTTAGAAACTCCCGACCGAATAGGGGAGGCTGGAATGCACAAAATTGGTTTGGGTGTATTGTATGGTTTGGAAGATTGGAGGGTGGATACTTTGTTTTCTGCCAGACATTTGTCTTATTTAGAAAAAAAATATTGGCAATCGAGCTATGCCGTCAGTTTTCCTCGTTTGCGCCCTTGTGCAGGTGGAATCAATTTGAAGTCGGTGATGACCGATAGGCAACTTGTGCAAGTGATTTGTGCTTATCGAATACTGAACCCAGAACTGGAATTAAGCATGAGTACCCGCGAATCAGAAAATTTTAGAAACAATATATTAGGTATAGGGATTACTTCTATTTCTGCAGATAGTAAAACTGATCCCGGAGGCTACGCCAATCCTAAAGAAAATTTAGAACAATTTGAAATTGATGATTCTAGACCAACGGATGAATTTGTTCAGGTTATAAAAGAAAGAGGTTATGAACCCGTTTTTAAAGATTGGGATCGTTCTTTTTTAAATTCTTGAAGTTGAATTAAAAAGTCTGGATTTTCCTCCATATAATTTCCGATGACCAACACATTGGTTCCTACTTGAGCAAGATCTAATAGTTGCCGTTTTGTTCGCAACCCCCCGCCGACAATAATTGGAAGATTTATATTCCTTAAATTCTCAATTACTTTGGGTGAAACTGAAATTTTCGCACCACTTCCAGCATCCAAATAAAGCAGTCTTTTTCCTTGTAGTTTTCCAGCCATGGCAGTGCGTTCGATAATTCCAAATTGGTCTTGGGGAATAGGCGTGGTTTGACTAACATAAGCCACACTACTTGGTCGGTTACCATCGATCAGTAAATATGCGGTCGGAATCACTTCAAATGGTTCTTTAGAAATTTCAATAGAAGTGTGTAAATGCTGACCGATGAGGTACTCCGGATTTCTACCACTTAATAAAGACAAATAAAGAAGCGCATCCAAATGCGAAGAATATTGAAACACATCTCCAGGAAAGCCGACTATGGGTAGAGAAGATTTTTCCTGTAAAATCTTACATACTGCTTTGAATTGAGATTGTTCCACAGTACTGCCTCCTACGAAAATAAAATCTGCCACTGAAGTATTGTACCTAATAGCCTCTTCTTCTAATTTTAATAAATCACACTTATCGGGGTCTATTAAAATGGCAATTTGTCCAACTTTGGAATTAAAAAGATCGATAATTGAATTTTGCTTCATTCTAAAAAAGTTCCTTCGTCCTTATTAATAGATAAAATAGTTCCTTCAGATTCGAGAAAAGAAATCATATATCTCCACCAACCGTCCGATTTTAAAATTTTCGCTTCCCAAAGAGAGTCGTTTATAACATTTTCAATGAGCATATGGTTTTGAAACGAAATTTCCTTTCTTCCTGCCAGTTTATATAAAGTTTCTTTAGCAGACCATGCTTTGGTCATTTCCACTCTGCAATTGGTATCTAACAATTGTTTTTCGTAGGAGTTTGTAAATTTAGAATGAATTTTCATTGCTAAATCTCTTATAGGCTCCAAGTCCATACCAATTAAATGGTTTGAAACAGCAATTCCTACCACTCCTGTTGTATGCGAAATACTAATGTTTGTTTCAGGTTTATTCTTTAAAAAAGGTGCCCCAACACTATTATATAGAATTTCATCTCCCGGAAACAGAGCCGATTTTAAAATTCTACTAGCAACAAATTCATTTTTTTTTACTGGGTTAGATATAGAGTGTAGCTTTTCTAATTCTTTGGTATTTAATTGTTTTTCAAATAATTGGTTGTCAAATGACCTATACGACTGCAAATGAACAGAAGTGTGGTCTGAAATAATCAATTGATGAGCTGATGAAAAACGCATATATAAAGGTAGTTTTTTCAAGGAAACAGACA
>JAHKAT010000261.1 GCA_018825925.1 Bacteroidota bacterium
CAAATTTCTAAAAAAATTCAACTTTGTTCGTGCACTGATTCTCCAGAAACCTTAAAAACAAAAAGCCGATGGTCTGTGCGCAGAATCATACAAGGATTCGAAAAAACCTTGATTATCGGACAATTGACATCCCTTGAGGAAACTTTGAAAAGAATACAATCTGAGAATTACATGGAATTGTGCCAACGCATCAATGAAAAAGACAGCTTTGATTTTGAAACCGAATGGCAAGAGGATGATCAATTGATTTTAACCTTCGTTCAGCAACCCAAAAATCTATTGTTTGAATTTAAATACAAAGAAAACCGTTGGCAAATCACCGATTTTAATCCATTTGGTTTGAACGGTAAATACCAAAAGTACAAACACGGTACGATTAAAAATTTAGATCCCTTCTAGCTCTTTTAACCAATCTAAAGTATTTGTATTGTCTGCATAAACATCCAAGGCCGGACATTGCGCTTGACCAAAATCAATGTACCCCTTCCCTACTATCGCTTGAATATCCTTTTCATGTTTAACCAGATAAGCATCAATTTCCTCTTTGGTTGAGTACCGATGATAATGTATCATTGAAATTGGACTAAACAAATCTTCAGACTCTCGCAACAGTACGAAGTTATTGTCCAACAATTCCATTTTATTCATCAAATAAACAGCTTTGTTGTAATCGTAATTATTCCCATATTTTTTATGGTAAATCACATCAGAAAAAGAAAAAACTCCTTCAAAAAAACGTTTGAGTTCAAAACTATCGGGTATCATGAGATGAGTTACATTTCTGCATCCCAAGCCGTAGTATGAAAATATATCTTTTCCCAAATCTTTAATCTCTTGTTCCGTTTCAGAACCATCCAAAATTGCAACTGAAGTTCTATTTCGACGAAATAAATGCGGGTATTTTCCAAAGTAATCTTTAAAATGTTGCATGGAATTGTTACTTCCTGTGGCAATAACAGCATCAAAAGCTGGCAGACGAGAAGTGGTCAATTCGATACGTTCTTTTAACGCCGGTTCCCACTTCACCAAACAGTCGACAAAGGCAGGTAAGAGCGTTTGATCCTCCGAGCTAAGTTTAGCGGCTACATAATTTCCAGAAATTAAAACCGAAAGAAAATCATGAAAACCAACCAAAGGGATATTTCCAGCCATAATTACAGCTATCTTTTTTGGAGAATTTGAAAAACTATAGTTTCCCGACCAATCGGTCAGATTTTTCTCCTGCAACAATTCTCCCCAAGCCGAAATAGCGACTAGTACATTCTCTTTCGTAAACCAGCCGTTGTATACAAATTGACGCTCAATAATCTCCTTTAATTTTTCAAACTCAGCTTTTGTCACTCCTGTTTCAAAACCCGACCATTCTTCAGTTACTGATAACTGCTCCATCAACTTCCCGAGTTGAACAAAAGCTGCAATTAATTGTTCTTTTTTCACGGTACAAAGGTAGAAACACAAAACAAAAGAAGAGAATTTAAAAGATAGAATTCATAATTACAGCCTACGTCACTATATTTGTACTGATTTTAATTAATAGAATACGAAATGGCAATAATGATTACGGATGAATGCATCAATTGTGGAGCATGTGAGCCGGAATGTCCAAATAACGCAATATATGAAGGAGGAGCAGAATGGAAATATTCAGACGGCACCTCACTTTCAGGAATAATAAATACCTTAAATGGTGAAGAAATAGAGGCTGACAATAACTTTGAGCCCGTAGAAATGGACGTTTATTATATCGTTCACGACAAATGTACAGAATGCGTAGGTTTCCACGACGAACCACAATGCGCTGCCGTTTGTCCGGTTGACTGTTGTGTAGACGACCCTGCATATAGAGAATCTGAGGATGAACTTTTGGCGAAAAAAGACTTCATGCATTTATAAAAGTGTTGGTTTTTCACTAAAATCCGCTTTCATTAGATTGCGGATTTTTTTTTGAATTTTTTATTGATTTAAATTTTTATCCCTAAAAAAAGCCTTATCTTTGCGGCGGGGTAAGTCTTTTACGACCAGCTCCCTCTTAATCCTCCAGGACGGGAACGTAGCAAAGGTACGAGGTTGAGCGGTGCGATAAGAGTAGCTTACCCTTTTTTTGTGCCCTTAAGTTTCGCGAAACACTAACAAATACAAATCCCCTACTCCTTTCCAAAATTCAATTTCCCACAGGTTTTGGACATGATCCATATTACTAGCGATCTGACAACTTTCACTTCGAAAATAAAACACAAGATTAAGTTAAGTTTGCCTTAAGAAGGTGGCTTGCGTATCCTAGAGCTAATC
>JAHKAT010000262.1 GCA_018825925.1 Bacteroidota bacterium
GAAAATGAACCCGAAATAAACAAGAGCTATTTTAGCTCCAATTATCTAAATCGTTTGCAAATTTACTTCGATAACGAGAACAAAGAAAAATTTTATTCGGAGAGCAAAAAATGCATTCGTGAATACAGGAATTGGTTGGTGACGGGTAAACGCGACAAGTCCTTTGAACTTACTACGCTTGATGAAAAAATAGCGAGTGGAGAAATATCTGAAGAGTTGATCGAATCTTTAAAATTGTTGGAACGCTCGTCAGACAACTATTTATATGGAGGAATTGAGGAAGACGGAGAAGGTCAAGCTTTTTTAAACAAACTACGTATCGCACTTCATCTTTAGGTTTTTTTACTTGAGCAGTTGTCGTACCTTTGCAGACAATGAAAACCAGTGAATTAAAAAATATTCGTGAGTTATCCCTAGAAGAGATGCAAGCTTTTTTGCTGGAGATCAGCGAAAAACCATTCAGGGCGAAACAAATATGGGAATGGCTTTGGCAAAAGAATTGCCATGACTTTTCTGAAATGACTTCCCTAAGTCAAGAACTAAGAAATAAGCTTAAAGAACATTTTTATATAGACAATATTGTTTTAGATGATCAACAAATTTCATCTGATAAAACGATTAAATGTGCTTTTAAAATTGGAGAAACTCAAGTAATTGAGGGAGTCTTAATTCCTACTGCGTCTAGAATGACGGCCTGTATCTCCTCTCAAGTTGGCTGTAGTTTAGCATGTGCTTTTTGTGCGACAGGTCGTTTGAAAATGCTACGTAATTTAACGGCAGGCGAAATCGTAGATCAAGTCGTTTATTTAAACAAACAAGCTGAAGAAAGATATGGCCAACATCTTTCTAATATCGTTTATATGGGAATGGGCGAGCCATTATTAAACTACAAACAAGTCTTGCGCTCTGTAGACCTTTTAACATCGCCATTGGGCTTAGGCCTTTCACCAAAACGCATTACGATATCAACGGCTGGAATATCTAAAATGATTCGAAAATTAGGGGATGATGAAGTGAAATTTAATTTAGCTCTTTCTTTGCATGCCGCCAACGATGAAAAGCGGAACAAAATAATGGAAATCAATGAGTCAAATAATTTAGAAACTTTAAAAGAGGCTTTAATCTATTTCCATGAAAAAACAGGTTCGAGAGTTACCTATGAGTATATTATTTTTAAAGATTTTAATGACGAGTTAATGGATGCTCGAGAACTTGCCGAATTTTGTAAAGCAGTTCCATGCAAGATTAACATCATTGAGTATAACCCCATAGAAGACGGTGAATTTCAGCAAGCAAGCACACAAAAAGTGGATGCTTTTGCTCAGTTTTTAGTAGAAAGAAATCTTATCGTTAATGTTCGCCGAAGTCGTGGTAAAGACATAGATGCAGCATGTGGCCAATTGGCAAATAAAAACAAGGCAATTTTAAAAGACGAAAGAGTATTAAAAATTTGATCATTTAAAACTACTGATTCAACTGTAACACTTACTTAAAGTTAGCCGAAAACCAAATAAATTAAAGTTGGCCAATAATCTTTTTGTTGATAAACAATAGTTATTTGTAAATTTAAGTTGTAGAACTAGTACTTTACATCTCCAAAACGCGAAGAATGAAAAATATTTATACTATACTTTTAGCTTTATTCGTACTACTTACTTTGGGCTGTAAACCTGAGAAAAGTGTTGTAGGTCAAGTGGTGGATCCATCAACAAATAAAGGGATTCCCAATGTTTTAGTTTCCTATGAAGGGTTTGAGTCGGGTTTGACCAAAACCAATAGTACTGGTTCCTTTTCTATTTCTTTGAATAACAAAAAAAAGCATGATGAGGTGCTTGTTTTTTTAGAGGAGAATGCCAATGCCGACCTGGAGTCACGATATTATTTCCCTTCAAAACAAGCTACAAAAATTTCTTTCGGTGAAAATACTGCTAATCCAGTGTTTCAAGCGTATGAATACGTGGAGGGCAATCTAACACTTACAGATAAAACACAGGGCGGACCATTTAGTTATGAGTACATGGAGTACGCCATTTTTTCAGATGTTATATTGAAGGATAATAAAGTCGAAAATAAAAGAATTGTTCCTTTTACAAATGGAAGTTTGACAAAGGTAAAATTACAACGTGGTAAAATATATATTGCTGGTAAAGTGCATTATTCTGGAGGAAATGTGCGTAGTTTCAATGATTCAATCATTGTCCCTAAATCGGTTTCTACGAGTTATTCATGGACAGTTAATTTTTAAGAAATGAGACGATTGATAATTTATTTTGTTTTATTGAGCAATTTTGGTTTCGGACAAACCAACGATGATTTGCGAAAAGAAGAGAATGTTTTAACCAATGCATCTTCTTTACAATTAATTTTCGGGTATCAATACAGCTCTATCGTAAAAGCAAACGGAACCAGCAGCCCTTGGAAAGAATATATAGAGGAAAACAAGAATAGTTTACGTTTTTCTGACCATGAGTTTTATCTGCGTTATGCTTTAATAAATCTTCAAAGATTTAACTTCCAAATTGGAGCCTGCTTGGGATTTTCAAACTATTTATTGGTAGACTATTACAGTTCAATGATGATCGATAGCGTGGAATATCAGATGGCCAACCCTTCAAATGAACAATATTTGTTTAAGAGATTGGGTTTGTCTTATGAAGTCGACCTACTTGTAGGTAAAGGAGTTAAAGGAAATCATGGGTTTTTTGTTCAAGGCGACGTATCATATAAAATTAATTCACCGGGTCAGCGTTCAATGTCAGATCAACCAAATAACACAGAAGCTTCAAGTTTTTACTCATCAACCAATGGAGAAGCTACCTTTTCAAATCAATTACCCGATGGTAAGTCATGGAATAAAATAAGTTTGGGTTATCAAATTACCCGTCAAGTATCACCTTTCTCTGATGCACAATTGAAACTTTCTTATGGATTGCTTTGGGGTGATAACAACCCTTTTGCAGGCAGTCAAATCTATTCAATAGGAATGGCCGTAGATTTTGGAAGAAGAAAACCTTCGAAAAAGCTATTTGAACAGAAAGAAAAAAAATATGATTTCAAAGTAAATAGATCGAAATATGAATAAATTTATTTTAGCAATATTCGGCTTGTCGTTTGCACTTTTAGGGTGTAAAAAAAGCGTTCAAATTCAGGGTAGGGTCTATAATGCAATGACTGGTATAGGAATGAAAAATGTAGATCTTGTTTTCAAATCAAATGTTTCAGCGAAAAATCCACTAGGAACAGAAAGCAAAGTAACTACAGACGCAGAAGGAAAATTTATTTTCGATCAATCATTGTCTGCCAATAGAGCGCACCAATTGGAAATCATGGGTATGGACTTTAACAATTATTATTTTCTGTCGACTACTGAACGGTCTATTTTGAATGGTAAATTTGATGAAGAGTTTGATTTTCCATTTATTCCTTTAAAAACAGTTGTATTGTTTGTCTCCGATACCACAAAAGCGATGGCATCAGAATTGAAATCCAATATGATTGTTAATCATAAAGTCGCCTCCAACTATTATCCCAGCTCAGCCTTCGAGTTACTTTCTCAAAGTGATGGATCAGGAACAACTCAAATGACTAGTTCAATAAAAATGCCACA
Organism: Bacteroidota bacterium; assembly: GCA_018825925.1. GTDB lineage: Bacteria > Bacteroidota > Bacteroidia > Flavobacteriales_D > Crocinitomicaceae > UBA2040. The sequence continues at coordinate 3,608 of JAHKAT010000262.1, forward strand.
GGGGTGGAATTATATTTCAGGAAAGAGCATGCGCTCTGATGGTTCGGTTTATGTTTTTATTGACTCTTTTTTAGTAGAATTCAATAATACCAACCAAATTTGGGATTTAAAGTATTAATTTTATAAAATGCGTTACACAATCTGGATCAGTTTTTTCTTAACTCTTTTTATGTCTTTGGGCTGTCAAAAACCAAGAAAAATAGGAGGAAGAGTTATTGACGCTACAACCGGTGAACCTATTGAAAATGCCGCTTTAACGATTATTTCTAGTGCTGGTACGGGTGGGGTAGTGGTGACTACGAATACTTCAGGTTATTATGTCTATAAGCCAGAAACAGCAATAGGTGATTATGCCATTCAACTTGCTAATTTGCAAGGTACAGGACCACAAGGAGCAGAAGGTTTAGCTCCGTTTATTCAATATGCCAAGGAGTCTGATTTAAATCGTGAATATGATTTTTATATAGAGAGAAACAAGCGTTTAAACTTAAGATTTAAAGACACTGTAACATCACCTTCGAAAGTTTACAATGAAATTTTTGGATTTATTTACACGAAAAATCAAAATTTGAATGGTGTACAGAAAAAATTAATTGAGCCCAACAATATCACCGAAAATTCACAGGTTTTTACTCTTTCAAAATTAGGTTGGAATTATATCTCTGGGTATGTATCGACCTCCGAAAATAGTGTGGAGCCTTTTTTTGACAGTATCTTCGTTCAAAAACCTCTGGATGGCATGGATACTTTGACTATTTATTATTAATTAAATGAAGGCTTTAATCGTTTTATTAGTGGTGTTTTCTACAAGCTTTATTCAAGCCCAAGACACCATACGTGAAGTTTATGCCACTAAACATTTATATCTTCCTTTTAGTTTAGGCTATTCCAAACAAATGAATTTAGGTACTTTGTACAATGGTGCTGTTCGTTCCTATATTGAAAAAAATCCAGCTTCAATTAGTTTTAAAACCGCTCGAATTTCATTTGAATACAATGTTTTTAGAAGGAACCAACACGCAGTAGCACTGGGGTTAAATTTTGACTCCTACCAATATAGAGTGCTCGATATGATCGACTCGGTTAATTATACCGTGGTGATTGGAGGTGAATCGGAATACAATTTACAAGTGCCTCTGAAAAATAAAATGGATTTATATGTGGGAGGTATTCGTTTCTCGCCCTATATAGAGTATAATTATGCGTTTAAGCAAGATAAAAGACAAAAACAATCGGTAGGCCTTCAGCTCAATTATGGTTTCTTTGGTGAAAACACCTTCGTTACAAATAGTGTTTATGTGACGGATTTAAATGTAAGTTACCCCAGATATTTTGGTCAATTTCAACCTGAATTCGCTCAAACAAACTCAGGTGGAAATGCAGTTATTTCTTCTGATTCCTTGAATGTCCCTTCTTTCTTAGGTTATAGCGGAGTAGGGATTCAATTACACTACGATTTTCTTTATGTCCACACTAATTTTGATGACTTGCGAATACGAGCTTATTATTCCATGTGGTTTCCAAAAAGCGATAATTCATTGCGATTTGTGAATGGAATAGGAATAGGCTTGTTCTTGCATCTTGGCCGTCATTTTCCGAAACTTGATAAATTTTAATCGTAAAATGCTGAGAAACAACATAAAAATTCTTTTGTTACTAGTGCCTTTTTTGATTGCATGTAAAAAAGAGTACACGGTGTCTGGTCGCGTTTTTAACGCAGTAACGAATGAAGGTTTGAA
>JAHKAT010000263.1 GCA_018825925.1 Bacteroidota bacterium
CGATGGCATATGCGGGTACCTTGAGGAAGCCGCAGCTTGTGTTAGCGCAGCGAGCAAGCGTAGGATCGCCGATAAGGTCGCTTATGACGAGGAAATCAACTGGAAGTTTCCGGAGCGAGAGTTTTTTCTTTTGCTTCTTTTCTTTTTTGCGGAAAAAAAGAAAAGATGATTATAAACTCAAGCTTGTTCGACAATCCCGAAAGCTGGCTTTGAAATACTAGGTTCGTTTCCTTTCGCTTATTGGCCTTTTTAACGATTAAATTTTCAAGGCCGATAAATTATGTTCTGATTCTAATTTTCGTCCTGTTCAAAAGGTTCGATATTTTTAGTTGATCAATTTCGCCTCGGAAATTGCAGGGCGATACATTCGTTTCTTATTTTCTTTTTACTAGCTGGTTTAAACCTCCAATTAGGAGTTTAAAAAAACTTATATCAGCCGTTATTTCAGCTAGCCATGGCCAGTTCCAATTGCTGTTTTTTCCAGGTTAGATAATCAATCCTTTGAGCAAGGGAAGTCAACTCGGATGCATTTCCTTTTCTTAAGTCCTTGCGCAATTCTCTCTTGGCGATTCTCAAGTCCTTAGAACAACTTTTCTTTGCTCTTTTTGCAACTTGAAAGGCTAATTTATTTTCTGTTTTATGAAATTTTCGTTCCATTTTAAGTTGCTTCTTTTCTTTTTTCAAATCTGCCTTAGCCTTGCGCAGCTCTTTTTTACTTAATTCTGTAGCGTTCTCAGGAATCGATTGCTCATCCATCTTCAAGTTTAGCACATCGCTTGCTTTTTTTGTGGTAGCATCTTGTGAAGCAGTATTCGCTTTAGAATCCTCACTTTTTGATTTCATCTGGCTGAATGGATTGTTGTCGAATGACAAAGACAGACCTTCTTTAGCTATCGATATCCCAGTACCCAGTATACCCGTGGCCATTACACCTAACAATAACCATTTCTTGATTTTGAGCTTTTCCATTGTTGTTGATTTTAATTCTGCCTCACACACACACAAACGAAATGCCAAAATCATCAAAAAACACCATAAATAACTAATAACGAAATACTTGAACCAAGAAACGCGTGCTTGGTTTTAAATATTATTTTTTCAAATTGAAAAAAATTCAGTCATATTGAAGATTTAAACTCCAGTAATTTCCTTGATTTGTATGGGTTGAAGAGTAGATAAATCATGTCCAGTGTTATTTAAAATTAACAAACGAGCACGATTCAATCGATTCGTCATTTGCAAAGTTTCTTCTTGGGTAACCATGGTATCGGCACTTCCCAAGGATAACGTAACGAGGCAATTAATTTTGCTCAAATCGTCGCTTGCTAAAGGGTTGTTTTCGCCCAAACCATGCATCATATCAGCCGTATTGAGCACCACTTTTTTCCAATGTTCGCCGTGTTGTTTTTTAAGCCAATCTGCAAAATGAGGTATTTTTTGCTCTATCAATTCAGGATTCAATTTTAGAACCTCTTTGCTTGCATTTTCGCGTGTCCAGTTAAACTTTGTGCCAAATGTAAAGATGTTTTCAATACCTGTTTGTGCTTCCATAGCGTATTTCAGAGCCACATAACCGCCCATGCTATACCCGAAAATACTGAATTTCATTAAGTGATGAGTTTTGACAAATTCTTTTAGCTGCGCCACCAATTGTTGGATCGAAAAGCTCGGCACATTAGCATTCTCTCCATGCCCATAAAATGTAAACCGAAAAACTTTATAGTGCGACATGAAGTGTTCCTCCAATTTTCGCATTTGAGTTTCAGTGCCAAGAGCACCGTGAAGTAAAATGAGATTAGGTTTCATAAGTATTCAATTAGTTATCTCTTTTTTCAAAATCTTCCTTCTTTTTATCATCGATCCGTTTTACAATCAACACCACAAGTATAATTGCAAGGGCTAATCCAACAAGAGCATATAAACCGAGAATGATAAAAGGCATGTTTTCCATTACGACAATTTTACTGCTGTACCGTAAGCTAATATTTCAGAAGCACCTTGCATAATCATACTCGTAGTGAAACGAACATTTAAAACGGCATCCGCACCTAATCGCTTGGCGTCTTCCATCATTCTAGACAATGCTTGTTCCCTAGACTCGGCTTGTAGTTTCGTGTATTCTTGAATTTCACCACCTACAATATTCTTGAGTCCAGCAAAAATATCGCGCCCAATATTTCTTGCTCTCACGGTGCTTCCTCTAGATATACCTAGACTTTCCGTAATTTGTCTCCCTGGAATAAAATCTGTTGTTGTAATAATCATTTTCTTAGTTTTGTTTATTTAACGGCAGTTTATAAATAATTGTTACACAAGCGATGAACATAAAATTCATGAATCTTAAATATTCATTTGTATTGTAAAAAGAAAAACATATCTTTGCAATCCAAATTTTGGAAATAATTAATAACTAATAATTAAGCTATATGTACGCAGTAGTAGAGATAGCAGGGCAGCAATTTAAGGTGCAAAAAGACCAAAAATTGTACGTTCATCGTTTAGCAGCAGAGGCTGGATCAAAAGTAGAATTTGATCGAGTTTTGTTGGTTGACAATGATGGAAGTGTGACAATTGGCGCCCCGGCTATAAATGGAGCTATGGTTACCGCAGAGGTAAATAGCCATTTAAAAGGTGATAAAGTTCTGGTATTTCGCAAGAAAAGAAGAAAAGGATACCAAAAAATGAACGGTCACCGTCAAGCATTAACTTCGATTACAATTACTGGAATCAAAGCTTAACAATTAAGAATATAAAACTTTTTCTGCGCGCAGAAAAGAAAAATTAAATACAATGGCACACAAAAAAGGAGTCGGTAGTTCGAAAAACGGTCGTGAATCAGATAGCAAGCGTTTGGGTGTGAAAATCTTTGGTGGTCAAGCTGCCATCGCTGGAAACATCATCGTTCGTCAACGTGGTACTAGCCATCACCCAGGACAAAATGTAGGGATAGGA
>JAHKAT010000264.1 GCA_018825925.1 Bacteroidota bacterium
AAGGGTTGCCGTTGCTAGAGCCCTTATTAATCAACCTAAAATAATTTTTGCAGACGAACCTTCTGGAAATTTAGACTCACAAAATTCCGAGGCACTGCATCAACTATTTTTTGACTTACGACAAGAGTTTGGCTACACCTTCGTTATTGTCACACACAACGAAAAATTAGCCGAAATGGCCGATAGAAAACTCGTTATGAAAGATGGACAGTTTCTATCCTAATCATACTGAAAATCAATTAAAAGAATTACTTGATTTAAAGTACAAACACTACTGCACCCCCGATTTTTTACCAGAAGACCCACTTGGATTAGTTCATGAATTTACAAATCCAGCAGACCAAGAAATTATCGGCCTATTAGTTGCAACCATCGCTTGGGGCAATCGAAAATCCATCATCAATAGTGGTCGAAAAATCATTGAAATATTAGGTAGCTCTCCCTTGGAGTTTGTTCTAAATCACACTGAAAAAGATCTATCTAAAATAAACTTTGTTCACCGAACATTTCAAAAAGACGATTTAATCTTATTTTTAAAAAAACTACAAGAAAACTATAGAGCTTCCAATACCTTAGAATCTAAATTTATAACACATCCAGATATTTTTGGTTCAATGGGTCGAATTGTTTCATTTCGCGATTGGTTTTTTGAAGATGACCCACAAACAAGAACAAGTAAACACGTTGCAAATCCTTTGAAAAAGTCTTCTGCCAAAAGGCTGAATATGTATTTGCGTTGGATGTGTCGATCGAACAAAGAAGGAGTGGATTTAGGTATTTGGAAAAACATTCACACTTCAGAACTTTCTATTCCTTTAGATATCCATACAGGAAACGTAGCACGCAAACTAGGTTTTGTCGAACGAACACAAAACGACTCTATTACTTTGGGTGAAATAATGTCTAAACTCAGAGTGTTTGACCCTATCGACCCCAGTAAATATGATTTCGCATTGTTTGGGCTCGGAATAAGCAAGGAAATTTAAAGGATTTTCTGAAGAAGAATTTACGAAACATAGCCGAATTCCCTTAAAGTTTTTTTGAAAACACTAAATTTGCGTGCACAAAAAAATTTAAATAAGGAAATGAGTACAGCACTTGGAAACCACATCTTGGTGGAGTTTATGAATTGCGACCCAAAAATCATGAATGATGTAGCGGGAATTGAGAGAGATATGCTGGCTGCAGCGCAGAAAGCTGGAGCAACTGTGATTAATTCTACCTTCCACCATTTTTCACCCTATGGTGTTTCTGGTGTGGTGGTTATCCAGGAAAGTCATTTAGCGATACATACTTGGCCAGAATACGGTTATGCAGCAGTTGATTTATTCACTTGTGGAGAAATGGATGCTTGGATTTCTTTTGATATGTTGAAAGATTGCTTTAAGGCAAAAACATATTCGGCAATAGAAATTAAACGTGGATCTGTTAATTTACTAACGCGAAATGACTTTGACATGACCACTATGCGTCAAAAAGCACAAGAAACAGGTGATGCATGGAAAAATCCAGACTTTTATACACGTAATGTTTGGTTCACGGATAAAGATGAAAACCAAGCTCTTTCCTTGCGTTTTACAGGAGAAGTATTTTATGATGTTCAAAGTCCTTACCAACGTGTGAGAATTTTAGAGTCGTATAAATACGGTAAAATGCTTGCTCTCGACGATATGGTGATGACAACGATTGATGATGAATTTCATTATCACGAAATGATTTCTCACCCCGCTATGTTTACTCTAGGAAACGCTAAAAACATATTAGTTATTGGTGGTGGCGACGGCGGTACTGTCCGAGAATTACTTCGACACGATTCAGTAGAAAAAGTAACGATGGTTGAAATTGATGAGGAAGTAATCAAATCTTGTAAAGAACATTTACCAGAAATTGCTGCAGCCTTCGATCATCCTAAATTAAATTTGATCGTTGACGATGGAATTGCTTTTATAAAAAATGCTGCTCCAAATTCTTATGATTTAATTATCGTTGATGGTTCTGATCCAGTTGGTCCAGCTGAAGGTTTATTTTCAGTTGAATTTTACACAAACTGCCACAAAGCATTGAAAGATCAAGGAATTCTTGTGGCACAAGGTGAATCTCCAAAATTCAATGAAAAAGCTTTCGCAGAATTAAATAAAACATTGCAACAAATTTTTGGGGTAAATAATGCGCCTATAAGTTTATTCTTTGTACCCACCTACCCTACTGGAATGTGGAGTTTCCAATATGGAATCAAAGGAAATCATCACCCCAAATCGATTAGTAATACAGAAGAAATAGATCAGTTTGTTGCCTCTAAAGGATTGCGTTACTATAACTCTGATGTCCATATTGGAAGTTTCGCTACCCCTAATTTTGTAAAAGAATTGGTGAAATAAATGAGTGCTTTTGATCCAAATGACATTGCAATAGCGAATGGAAATATTTTCGGTTTTCCAGTCAGTGAAAGTGATGCAGATATTATTATTATACCCGTACCATGGGACGCTACTGCGTCCTATGGTAAAGGTACCAGCGAGGGTCCAAAAGCAATATTAGACGCTTCCTTACAATTGGATTTTTATCACCACCAATTGAAGAACGCTTATGAAATCAAGGTTTTTATGACTGCCATTTCACAAGAATGGAAGGACATTAATGATGATCTGTGCAACAAATGTTTGGATTATATTGAATTCCTAGAAAATGGCGGCGATCTTGATCAAAACGCTCACTTTAAAGCAATTGTTGATGAAATCAATGAGGCGCATCACGCATTAAAAACCAATTTAAGACAACGTATTGATGAATTTCATTCGAAGGGAAAAATGGTCGCTGTTCTTGGAGGAGAGCATAGTACACCACTAGCTTTGATTGAAAGTTTAGATTCTAAAAATGAGTCTTTTGGTATTTTGCAAATTGATGCCCATGCAGATTTGAGAGATTCTTATGAATCGTTTAGCCAGTCGCATGCCAGCATTATGTTCAACGTTCTTGAAAACTGTCCGAACATGACCAAATTGGTGCAAGTTGGTATACGCGATATTGCTCCTAGTGAAGTTGATTTAATTACAAATTCAAAAGGTCGAATTAAAACTTTTTTTGATTGGGATTTAAAACAAGCCCAATTTGAGGGAAAAAATTGGTCGAGCTTAGTACAAGACATTATTGCTGAACTTCCTCAAAAAGTTTATATATCCTTCGACATTGATGGCCTTCGCCCCTATTTATGTCCGAATACGGGAACACCGGTTATAGGGGGTTTTGAGCTTGAAGAAATAAACTATTTATTTTTTAAATTATTAGAATCAGGTCGCGAATTAATTGGATTTGATTTAAACGAAGTATCACCAGCTACAGACAATGAGTGGGATGCCAATGTTGGAGCAAGAGCTTTATGGAATTTGGTGGTTTTAGCGCAAAAGCAGTTAGATAAAGAAGAGAAAAAATGATAAAAAAAGTTTCCCTTGCTTTTCTATTTTTGTGCATTGCCGTTTTGATTTTCGGTGTTTTACAAGTGTTTATATTTGAAAAATACTTGGAGAGCATAGTCTATTTCTATTTTGGAACTAGCTCATTACTTATGTTTTGTTTCTTTCAACTGATTAAAGACTTAAGACAACCTCTAAAAAGTATTTTGCTTCTTTTTTTAAGTCTATTTTATATTTACATTATTCTAGGTTGGATTTTTCCCGATTTACTGAAAATGTTTGGACAAAATGTATTGATACTATTCGTAGGTTATTGCTGGGTTTTACTAAACCATAAAGTTTTTGTCAATCAACCATTTAGATGGTTTTATCAGATTTTTCCTTTGATAGGCTGTGTTAGTCTATTTATTGGACTTAATATACCTACTGCTAGTTTGCAGTTTTACTACATCAGTATTTTTCTATTTAGCTTACAAACCATTTACAGTGTTTTTCACTTGGTGAAAAGCTAATCATTTAGAAACTTTCCATAACCTGTAATACGTTTTTTCCAATATGCGGAGTTGCTAACGTCTGTAATCACAATACCTTGTGAAGACGAAGAGTGTATCATTTTCAATGGTTCACTTGCGTTTGATAAAACTATACCCACATGGCTCACACCACCTCCATGTGAAAAAAACACCAAATCTCCCGGTTTTAAATTTTTCTCTTTTATTTTTTCTGATTTATCGTATTGATCTGCCGCTCTTCTTGGCAGTTGAATTTTCGCGCTATTATAAACATAGGAAGTAAAACCACTGCAATCAAATCCTTTAGGTGTCACCCCGGCCCATAAATATGGAGTCCCAATGAGTGTTTGAGCAAAAGTAATTAACTCACCGCGAGAGCCTGAAATTGTAATCAAATTTTGTTTTGTGCTTGTCCCCTTTTTATCATCGATGTTTGGAACTCTATCAAAAAGCGTTTCTAAAACTTTTTGTAATGCGGCAGATTCTTCAGCTCTGCCCATTCTTTCCAAATCCGACCCCCATTGATATAAATCCTCCTTAAGAGATGAAACTTCAAAAATATGTGCCAATAGGACCTTCTTTCCATCGTTGGAATTTTTAACCAACTCAAAAAGTTTTTCTGCTTCTTGCATTGCGTTTTGATTTCTACGAAACCAACGATCATTCTGTGCTAATTGAAACAAGGATAGACTTTTGTAAAATTTTGGCAACAACGAAAAGTCATAATCTGGTTTGTTAATTAACCGATTTGCCTTCCACAACACCAATTTATAGTGCTCTTGTGCATATAAAATTTCCAATTGATCAAATTCACGGATTTGTGATTGGTAACCAAATGGTATTAAAAATAAAGAAAATAAAAATAGCCTCACGATTCTACAATATTCTTCGAAATAACAAAAAACTATCTTAGCAATATTGAAAAACCATTAAAAGATTCAACAAAGCTCTGTGTATTAAGGAAAGTTAGAATTAACATTATTTATTCAACTCATTTCGTTTTGGCTTGAATCTAGAAACCATTCTTCGTATTTTTAATAAAAATTTTAATACATGATAAATTCCTTTTTAAAAATTCACTTTGCCGTTGCAACCGTCCTATTCATTTCCTTTGTTTCAAATGCTCAAAAATCTGAAGTTAATTCTGGTTATAAAATTGGTGAAATAATAGATCAAATCAATCGTTTTTATGTCGATGAAGTGAATGAGAAAGAGTTGACCGAAAAAGCGATCGTTGCCTTGTTAGAGCAACTCGACCCTCACTCTTCATATATTCCAAAGGAAGAAGTTGAGGATGCCAATGAAAAAATCAATGGAAGTTTTGTTGGTATAGGCATTCGTTTTCAAATACTTAAGGATACATTGGTTGTTGTGCAAACAATTCCTGGCGGTCCTTCGGAGAAAGTTGGGATTTTGGCAGGTGATAAAATTGTGATCATAGAATCTGAGAACATTGCAGGTGTTGGTTTAAAGAACAGTCAAGTCCGAGAAAAATTACTCGGTGAAAAAGGAACCAAAGTGAAAATTGAAATAGTACGAAGTGGCACCAAAAAGACTCAAACCTTCACTATAACAAGAGATAAAATCCCTGTTTTTTCAGTAGATACCTATTACATGGTCACTCCAGAGATCGGCTACATAAAACTAAACAGTTTTTCAAGAACCACCTTAGAAGAATTAGAAACTGGTTTGGCTAGTTTGAAAGCCCAAGGAATGCAAAATCTAGTATTCGATCTTCAAGGAAACGGTGGAGGATTGCTTTATGCAGCTCAAAAAGTTGCTGATTTATTTTTAACTGATGATAAACTAGTAGTTTATTCTGAAGGAAAATCACAACCGCGTAGCGATTTAAAATCAGGTGAAATTGGCCCTTGGGAAAAAGGCAAAATGATAATTTTAACGGACGAATATACTGCTTCAGCGAGTGAAATAGTTTCTGGAGCGATACAAGATTGGGATCGTGGTTTAATCGTTGGCAGACGAACTTTTGGAAAAGGCTTGGTGCAACGACCAATTAATTTGTCAGATGGGTCTCAAATACGCTTGACCATTGCGCGCTACTACACGCCTTCTGGTCGCTTTATTCAAAAACCTTATGACGATGTGAATGAATATCGAAAAGATTTGACTCAGAGATATTTAAATGGTGAGTTTACTAATTTAGACAGCATCAAATTACCCGATTCGCTGAAGCATAACACTTTAATTACGAAGCGTACAGTTTATTCTGGTGGAGGTATAATGCCAGATATTTTTGTTCCGTTAGACACAACTCAAATAACTGACTTATATAGAGTTATGGCCAGAGGAGGATATTTTAATTCCTTTGTACTCACTTACTTGCAACAAAATCGTAGAAAGTTAGAAAAAGAATATCCCAATTTTGAAAAGTTCAAATCAACCTTTCAGATTACGGAAAATTTAGAGAAGGAATTTTTGAATTATATAGCGAAAGAGAATAAAGAATTCAAAGTAAACACTGAAGAACTAGCACAATCAAAACAGTTAATCGATTCTAGATTAAAGGCAACTTTCGCGCAAGATTTATGGGGGACTTCAGAGTTTTACCAGATTTATAACGACAATAATGAAATTTTGCAAAAAGCCATTAAGATTTTAAATGAAAAGGAATACGATCAAATGAAGTTGGCTGAATTAAAATAGTTTTCACAATTCAAAATTAAGATATGAAAATCACCTTTTGGAGCCTTTTTATTGGCTTAGCACTTTTTAGTTGCAATAGTAACAGTTCTTCTAATTCAAGTAAAAGCGAAGTTGTTTCAACCTTAGCAGACGATGAAAATACAGATGCTGAGTTGAAAGAAAGATTGAAAAAAATAGAACTCGAGGAACAAAAAAGAGAGAAAGAAGAAAAATCGAATGTAACCACTTTAAGCTTCGATCGATTAAAACATGACTTTGGTGACATCCAAGGTGATACTGACAATAGTACAACCTTTACCGTTACTAATACTGGCGACAAGCCCTTGTTAATCAATGATGTTAAAGCTAGTTGTGGTTGTACAACACCAAAAAAACCAGAAGGTCCTATTTTACCAGGAAAAAGTGATGTGATCACGGTGAATTTTCATCCAAATCCAGACCAAAAAAATGAAATCATTAAGACCGTAACTGTAACAGCCAATACTGATCCAATTATTAGCACCTTAACAATTCGAGCTTTCGTTAAATAGATTTCGACTTTATTTTTAAAATTTTATTAAGTGCCTCCCTCATGTAGTTGGAGGCATTTTTTTCAATATTAAAATAGTAGATTGGCAATAAAACTAGTAAGCCGAGAAGCGCTGATTTAATAAAAAATGTACCGATAGAAATTTCCACCTCAGGAAAAAATAACTCCACCCCTATTAAAAAAGCAATGAATATCAGAATGAGATAGAATTGAGATTTCTCGAATGGGTGAATTTTGTATTGGATTTGCACATATCCCAATCTTAGCAGATTATACAGAACAATTGTCACAGAAGTAGCCATCGCAGCACCTTTCAATCCATAGATTGGAATAAAAATGTAATTCGAAACAATCACCCCAATTAGCAAGAAAAGGGTGAATATTAAATCAACAGAGTATTTTTTAGAAGAACTTAAAATTGCACCATTCAAGGCGAGGTACATATCTACCATCCTTCCGGCCATTAAGATGAGAAACAATTCAATACCAATTAAATATTCTTGCGGCAACAAACTAAAAATCTCGAATCGATTGATCCAAATCCCTGTAAACAGCACCAAGGCAATGAATAAGCTAATTGAACTAGATTGAGTGTATAGTAACTGCATTTCCTTGATTTCCTTACGCTTCCAATGTTTAGCAATGATAGGCGAGCAAACGCGTAAAATACTTCTATATGGAACCATTAATGCACTCGTTAAATAAACAATAGTTGTATAAATTCCCGTAGCTTTCAGTCCTAAAAATCCAGATATCATAATGGCATCTATGGATACAACTGCAGTTGCTCCTATGGTGTTTAGGTATGAAATTGAGCTATATTTCGCAATGATGGTGCGCAATTTTTTAGAAGTGCTTTTGTTTTGACTCCTAAACGTGAATAGCTTTTTTTTCCATAAATACAAACTTAAGTAAATGGTAGGGACGGCATAAACTATGCTGTGTAAGGCGATAAAACTATCGAAATTAATGAACCCAAATCCAAACAATAGCAAGGTGATTGTAACGCACAATCGAAGCACAAATTCGAAAAGGAAAGCGGGAAGGACATTTATAAAAAGGGATCTCAAATATACTTCGTAAAGCAAATAAAACGCATAGGACACCCCTATTGGAAATATCCAGTAACTATAGGTTAAAAATTGAGCTCCATTTTCAGAATAGTATTCAATTATCTGATCTTGAAAGACAAAATAAATTCCCGCAAAAAGCAAACAACCCATTAAAACTAAAGTCATCATCCTCTGTATAAAGGCTATAGATCTGCTTTTGTCGTCGGAAAAAAATGGAAAAAATCGCCAGATAGAAAAAGTAGAACCTAAGTTTGCTGCTTGTCCAAAAAACAATCCTATGCTTAATAATAGGTTCACTATACCGATTTCTTCAACCTTAAGAAACACAATCATTAAAACAGCTTTATTCAGATAGCCAAGAACCAACCCCATATAGGAGATGACCGTTACTCGAAGTGCATCTTTTTGAACAATACCCATTTTAAGTTTTCACAAATGTAAGAACTCACACATCATTTGAAACCTAAAAGTCTAAGACATACTAAAAAAATTATAGATTTGTATTAAATGAAGATTACCGCTGCAATATGCACCTACAATCGTGAGAAATATTTACCTCAATTATTTGAGAGTATTTCAAAGCAAAGTTTAAGCTATGATCAATTTGAAGTTGTTTTGGTGGATAATAATTCACCAGGTAACACTCGTGAACTTTGTGATCAATTTCAAATTCACAATCCCAATATAAATTTTCGTTACTTTTTAGAAACCAATCAAGGTTTGTCATTTGCACGAAACAGATGTATTGCCGAAACCCGAAATGATTTAATTACTTTTTTAGATGACGACGCCTTTATCACTCAAGATTACCTAGAAAAGAAGCTTTACTATTTCAAGGAGTATAAAAATGTATGTGCAATAGGCAGCAAAATATTGCTTCATTTTGAAGAGTATGAGCCAAAATGGTCTAACCCTTATATTAATCAAATTTTGGGTTTTTATGATTTGGGCGACAAAATTAAGGAATTGAATTCCCCTGATTATCCCCGTGGGTCTAACATGACTTTTCGTACTGACCTCTTCGATAAAATCGGTGGATTTAATGTCGAATTAGGCCGAATAGGTGCAAATATGCTAGGTGGTGAAGAGAAGGATTTATTCGCCAGAATCTATTCACAAAATGATTTAAAAGTACTTTATGTGCCGGATGCTATAGTTAATCATTGCGTCCCACCAAGTAGACTATCGAATCAATTCGTTAAAAATCAAGCTCTTGGAATTGGAAGAAGTGAGCGCATTCGAACGAGAAACATTTCCTTTTCTAAATTTATAGCCTCAAGTATCAAAGAAATCATAAAGTGGGCTGCCTCTATTTTAATTTCATTCAAATATCTTATTCAATGCAAGCCCCAAGCCGGATGGATGATTCTAAAATTTAGATTTTGGGTTTCTCTAGGATTGTTTGGATTCAAATAAACGATCGTAATCAACTCTTTCGAATAACTCTAATTTCCCGCCATTGGTAGCGTTGAAAATTTTCCTACCGTCTTGTTCGAATACTTTTTTACATAATTGATAGGACTGTAAAACATTATCCAATTTAGGATCATGCCATTTTTTACCAACTCCAAAATAGTTCGGGTGAAAATGATTGGGGTCGTCTTCAGTACTTTCCCACACATTGCCATTTTTAATCACTGAATCCGGTACCGCATAAGAAAAATCCATGCCTATTAAATAAACTTCTGTAAAACCTAAATAATAAGCCAATTGTAAATTAACCATGGTCACAGATTGACCACAATAGACTTTGTTTTCACAATCAAATGAAAACTGAGATTTTTCGTAATTAGCACTTGAACTTACATAAAAAGAATAGTCAAGATTGATGAAAAAACGATTGTCGCTCTTGGTCATTCGTCGTTTAGAATTACTAGGAAAAAACATATAATCGCTCTGATAACTATCAATTTCTTTTAAATTATCATTAATTACATGTTTGTCTTCAACCACGTAAAAGTTTGGTTTGTAACCATTCTCACGCGTTTTATAGTAAATACTGTTTACTGCGAAACTATATTCATTTTCAAGTTTTGATAAATCAGCTTTATTGAGTGAAGGACCATTTCCTAAAATAAAACAACGTTCTCCTTTAAATTTATTTTTTAAGGCCAGTACTCGCTTTCTATCTCTTTGGAAATATCCAGGTTGTTCAAAAATGATATTGGGGATTATTTTTTTTAAAAATTCTTTCATTCTAATTTAATATATGCCAAGTTAGTAAAGTTCTAACTCTTTTTTAATTTGACGGGTAATTCTATTCGCTCCAATTATTGACAAGTGATTGTGGTCTTTAAAGCAGTTGTTTTCAAACTTTAATTGGCCATAGTCAAGTATTTTGACTCTTTTATTCAAGAGTTCAGCTTTAGTTTTTTCGTAATAATCAACAATAGGTTGGGGTATTTTTTCAAGATAGTCTTTATGGAGTGGGATATTCACTAAAACTAAATCGATATTTTCTTTTCGTGTTAATTCGATAATCGAATCGAGATAATTTCTATTTAAATCTGAAATTCCTACAAATATTGAATCTTGACGATAATAGTGTCTTTTAAGAGTACTTTCAATATTCGTGTTCTCTATGCCTGGCTTTAGAGGTGTAAAGCTTCCGATAAATTTATTGTGATCCAAGTGCGGATACACAAACATATTTTTAAAATAGACCTGTCGGTATTTATCGACATCTAAATCAAAATTTTTGAAATCTGAAATACTCACTATTGGATATATCCTATTAAGTATATCGCCTGTTGCCATGTCTCCATCGAACAATCTGTCCATGTATGCCGAAAAACTGGGGTATGAAAAACCAATAATTATCGTTTTCAACTCATTTTTTTGATTCAGCAATCTTTTTAATTTGAAATAGCTAATGAAATAGGATTCCGAATTTTCTGCAATATTGATCGAATTAGGTATTAACTGGGGGTTAACAGCAGTCATTATTCTAGAATCTCCTAAAACCATCGTTTTTACCTTGTCTAGGCTTTTACTTGTATT
>JAHKAT010000265.1 GCA_018825925.1 Bacteroidota bacterium
GGATAGCTTTATAGAGTCTTTGGATTTGTTGTACGTGTCGTTTGATGTCGATTCGATGGATCCAGATTTGACTTCCTATGGAACCGGAACCCCTGTTAAAAATGGTTTAACGCCTGATGAGGCGAAAGAAATTTTGACTTTTTTGGGGAAGCAACAAAAACTTGTCTGCCTTGAATTTGTAGAGGTTAATCCATGTTTAGATAATAAATTGAATAAAATGGCTGAAGTTACTTTTGAATTAATCAAAACTTCGGCTGAAATGATTGAAAAAAGAGAATGGAACAAGAAATAAAAAAGATTGTTTTTGAAAAGGCAATTGAAATATTTGGACAAATAATTCCAGAAAAAATAATACAAACACAAAAAACCAGAGGTGATGTTAAGGGAGACTTAACTTTGGTACTCTTCCCAATTGTTGGGATGTTAAAATCATCTCCTCAAGAGATTGGAAATAAAATAGGAGATTTTTTAGTTTCCAATACACAATGGATTGATTCCTATGAAGTTGCAGGTGGATTTTTGAATTTAGTGGCAAGTCAAGAATACTGGTTGAATCGATTGAAGGAGATAAACGCTGAGGCCGAATATGGTTTTGCTCAGCCCAATTCTAAAATCCCAATGATGGTTGAGTATAGCTCACCGAATACCAATAAGCCATTACATCTCGGCCATTTAAGAAATATATTTCTAGGCCATGCCGTTGCTGAAATTTTGAAAGCAAATGGTCATGAAGTGATTAAAACTCAAATTATTAACGACCGAGGAATACATATTTGTAAAAGTATGTTGGCATGGGAGCGCTTTTCTCCCGAAAATGATAAAGGGGAAAAAGAAACACCTTCTAATACCGGTTTAAAAGGCGATAAGTTAGTAGGAAAATATTATGTAGAATTCGACAAGAATTTTGTTAGAGAAGCTAAAGAAATCATTGCAAAATGGGAGGATTCTGAATTTGACGGGTTTGAAAACGAAGTAGTTCTAGAATATCAAAAACTGCATGCACTAAAGGAAGGAAAAGACGAAAAAACCATCAAAGGCTTGGATGCCAAAATTTTAGATTTAGCTAAAAATCAAACCGGACTATTGCGCGATGCAAAAGAGATGTTGGTGAAATGGGAAGCTCGAGACCCTCAAACGTATCTTCTTTGGAACACAATGAATGGTTGGGTGTACGAAGGTTTTGAATCGACTTATAAAATGATGGGGGTAGAATTTGATAAGGTATATTACGAATCTGACACCTTTATTTTAGGCAAGGACTTAGTAATGGAAGGCTTGGAAAAGGATATTTTTTATCAAAAAGAGGATGGATCTATTTGGGTGGATTTGACTGCAGACGGTTTGGATGAAAAACTGTTATTACGATCGGATGGCACCGCCGTTTATATGACGCAAGACATGGGAACGGCCAAAGATCGTTTCGCTGATTTTCCGAATTTAGGGGGAATGATTTATACCGTTGGAAACGAGCAAGACTATCATTTCAAGGTTTTGTTTTTGATTCTTCAAAAATTAGGTTTTGCCTGGGCCAACAATTGTCATCACCTTAGTTATGGTATGGTTGATTTACCTTCAGGGAAAATGAAATCTCGAGAAGGAACCGTTGTAGATGCTGACGATTTAATGGCTGAGGTGGTGCAAAAAGCGAAAGAGGCAACTTTGGACCGCGGTCATATTGCAGATATGTCAGAAAATGAGGTAGATACACTTTGCAATTTGATAGGCATGGGTGGATTAAAGTACTATCTGTTAAAGGTAGACCCTAAAAAACGCATGCTTTTTGACCCAGCAGAATCAATTGAATTAAACGGAAATACAGGACCTTTTATACAATATGCCTATGCTCGAATTCAATCGCTTCTCAGAAAGGGTGAGGTTTCCTCCCTCTCACAAGAGCTTGTTTTTAGTGATGTGGAAATAGAGTTATTAAAAAAGCTGAACGATGCACCGAAGGCTTTGGAGGAGGCCGCTCAACAGTTGGCACCCTCATTAATAGCTAATTATTTATTTGAATTGGTGAAAGCTTTTAATCATTTCTATCAAAACGTCACTATTTTCGGTGAGGAGGTTGAGGACTTGAAAAATATGCGACTTGTCTTAAGCGACAATGTTGGAAAAGTGATAAAATCCTATTTCAATCTATTGGGAATACAGGTTCCTTCGAAAATGTAGAAAAATAATTTAATGAATAATTGGATTGGGTACCTTACTTAAGGTATCCAATTTTTTTTGCTCTAACACCCTGTTTTTCTTTTCATTATACACGTGCTTTTTGTGTAAAATAACCAAAAACTGATTTGATTCTGTTGAGTGAAAATGGTTTAAATCAATGTTTAAAGGGTTTAATAAATGATAAACGGAATTAAATTCAATTTTAAATGCAACTATTATCTTATGCGTGCCGTCTTTGTTGTGAGTGAAATTTGATTCGATAGATTTCTATTCGAGTTAATGAATTAATTGAATTATGAAGAGTACATTTTTTATAACCTTAGTATTTTCCACCTTAACCTTATTATCATTTAGTCAGGTAACCAAAGTTGAGCACCTGAAAGAGAACAAAGAACACGATCACGCATCGCATTCCGACGGTTCTTTGAATTTGGGGAAATATGTCAATCAATTGGCCGGTTTCAACCTAGATTCTGCCAATCAAGTTTTTAATGCTTTAGGATATCATGAAAATGAGCGTTTTGGAAATATTCAATACATGAAAACGCAATATTTAATTAAAAAATATCCAGAGCTTTTTAAGAAAAAAGGTGATGATGTAATCATTCCGATGAAAAGTGCAAATTGTCCAAATGCTGGTTTTGAAAACTTGACTTTCCAACCACAGTGGGCAGGAGGAACATCGACGATTACTGTTCCTTTTGCGAATACCTCAATTATTTCAAATGGAATTAATGCTGCGGCAAATGACCCGCTAGCAAGACATACCATATTAACTTCACCGGCAGTAAATAATAACCCGCTGTTCGGTGCTATTGTAGGATATGACCCTGTTGCAATTAACCCAAATACAGGAATTGCAGCCATTCCTTTCGTTGCGCCTAACGGTAACGGTTCATCTGTTCGATTGGGTAATTCAAATGATGGATACGAAAGAGAGCGTTTGCGATATGTGATTAATGTAACACCAAGTAATAAATCCTTTTACTATCAATTTGCCGTTGTGCTTCAAAACCCAAGTTCACACACAGTTAATGATCAGCCCTATTTTAAAATTTCATTTTTCGACCAGAACAATCAATTGGTAGGAGGAAACTGCGGGCAGTACAATGTTATTTCTTCACAAGCGGCTACTGATACTTCATTTAAACTGGCTCAATCTGGTAGTAATGCCGTTTATTATCGACCATGGGATAGAATTGATGTTGATTTAACACAATATATAGGTCAACAAATTACTGTGGAATTTGAAACTGGCGATTGTAACCTCGGTGGTCATTATGGTTATGCTTATATAGATGCAGGTTGTCAAGAATCTATTGACACAGAAGTCAATTTTTGTGCTGGAGATCCCTTTGCAGAGCTAGTTGCTCCAGCTGGTTTTACGAACTACCAATGGTACGGACCAAATTCTTCAACCACTGCTCTAGTGGGTGAAACAAATGATACTTTAATTATTAATTCTCCAAATGTTTTGGATACGTTTTATGTGGCGATTTCAACCTTGAACGGTTGTCAAATATTTCAAGAAATCGTAATTAATTTTTCAGTTCTAAAAGTAAAAAACATTAGTACGGTTGGAACCTGTTTTGGATCAAATATAGGTTCTGTGGAAATTGAAATGACCGGCAGCAATCAGGGCTATAATTTTAATTTTCAGCCTATAAATATTCAGAATAATCTCGGGAAATTGGATTCGCTTTATGCAGGCACCTATTTAGTGCATGTTTCAGCACCAAATCCAACCTGTGGAATCGTAGATACTACTTTTACAATCTCGGTTCCCCAGATATATCCATCCAATGTTACAGCAAAATTTTGTGAAGGGATCGGTGAGGTAACTTCTCCTTTGTCCAACAACTATAAATGGTATGATCACAATCAAAATCTAATTCCTTCTCCAATCGGAACTTCTCAAACAATTATTGATTCTTCAGCTTATGTTGGAAAGAAATATTATTTGGTGTACCAACTTTCTTCTGGATGTTATGATTCTTTAGTCTATACTTTTTTTGATAACAAAACAGGAAGCGCTGCTATAATTGAACGTCCGAAGGGATCTAAATTCTGTCGTTCCGTGAGGATTAAATTTGATGATTTTACGCCTAACTCCAATGAATTGACGTTCTCAGTGAATGGCCCTGCAGGTTACAATGTGGTTTGGTATGATACTTTGTTCACTCAATTTGAAGATGATGGACTTGATACTGGACTATATTTTGTTCGATTTATCGATGAGGGATGTATTTATGATACTACTTTTAGAATTGTTGATTTACTTTCTGACTCTGTAAAGAACTTTATTTTCTGTCCTACTGATGAGTATTTCCTCTCTTCAATTTCAACGGGAAATCACCAGTGGACCAATCCGCTAGGAACCGTAATAAGTACCAATAAAAATGTAAGTATTTCAAATATAATTGAAGGTGCATATATTGACTCATGCCAAGTTACTCCTGGGTGTTATGAATTAACGACTTTTAATCTAGATTCTATCACCATTGAAACAGGGTATTCGGTGGATGATAATTTCTGTAATGGAGGCAGTGATGGTGCGATTTATATGGAGTATAAAAATGGACCTCCTGGAAACACTGTTTTTATTGCTACAGGAAATGGTATAACGGCTCAAGGGGATACTCTGACTGGCCTACCTTCAGGCTATTATGTTGTTCAAACGAAAGTGTTAAATTGTGTGCATTCGGATACTATTTTTGTTGGGGAACCACCAATATCAGGGGATACTTTAACCATTTATGCAGAGATTTGCGATGAATTGACGAATGTTTATTTAGAAGCTCCAAAAGGATATTTGAACTATCAATGGTATTTGAATGGCAATGAAATTAACGGACAAAATGAAGATTATTTAGGGATTTCTTATCCGAATAACCTCGGTAATTATTCGGTGACATACAGTGTCCCGCCTTTAGGTTGTACTAAAAAAACAATCAAATTTGAAACGCAGCCATTCCATTTTGATTTCGAACCATCGGACTTAAACAATGTGTTTACCCCGAATACGGATATGGTCAATAATTTTTATCATCCTTTCCACGATGCGAATTGGCCAGTGAAGGATATTTCTGAAATTACTAGATCATATCGAATGGTTATATACAATCGTTGGGGAAATAAAATTTGGGAAACTGAGGATTATACTGAAGGTTGGAATGGTATTACCATGAAGGGAAATCTAGTAGATGACGGCGTTTATTATGCTGAAATACAATACGCACAAAAATGTGAATCTCCAGATTATATATTTAAAACAGTACAAAAAATTCAAGTGGTTAGATAATTACACTACATATGCTAAACCAAAGTAAAAAGGGACGAAAGTCCCTTTTTACGTTTATAATTCTTTCTTAAAAGGTATTGTTGCGCCCGACTGGTATAACACAAATTGATCCTCTTCGAAAACAATTTTAATACCTCCTGAATCAAAAACAAAGGTGTCTTTGCTTATCGCGTCCAAGGGAAATGAATTTTGACTGGTTGCTTGAGCTTCCAATCGATTGCCTTTTTGACGCACTTCAATTTTCATTTTAAGGTCTTCATTGGCATATGTACCCACATACTGAGCTAATTCTTCAGGTGATAGAGTAATAACAAGCTCTTCAAAAGAAACAGGCTCAGTTTTGATTCCATTGAAATAATCTAGTGAGGTTTGAACGATCTCATTTCGGGCTAATTTGATTGCATTTCCACAAAAAGCAACAATTATATTTTGCTCAGGCATGGAAAAAAGAATGGATTGAAAACCATCAATTCCTCCAGTATGACCATAGGCTTCTATACCTGATTTAGGCATATGAAACAATCCCAAACCGTAATTATTCTTCCATGTTTTCATTTCCTCGAAAGAAGTGGCTGAAACCAGTTTTCCTTTTTCCAAGGCATTAAAAAACAGTACTAATTCACGAGGATTTGAAACGATGGATCCAGCACCAATAGTAATTGTACCGTTTGTTTGGGTTGCCTCCAACCAAGTTCCCGAATAATAAAATGAAAGGGCTTCTCTGTTTCTCGTTTCAAAATCAACAGCGTGGTAGGTTTTCTTTAATTTCAAGGGTTTTGTAATTCTTGCTTTAATAATTTCGGCGTAGGGTTTTTTATCGATGTCTTCTAAGATATAACTGAGTAGCGTGTAACCTGTGTTGCTATAGCTGAATGTGGAATCAGGAGGAAAGGTGGTTCCGTTTTTAATAAACAAAGCTATGTGATCCTCCCTAGTTCTATGGCTGCTCATAAATGATTGATAATCATTGTTTTCAGTAAAATTGAATAATCCGCTTCTATGTCTCAATAAATGTTCTATCGTTATTTGATTTGCATTCGGGATTTCAGGAAAAAACGTACTCAAGTTTTCTTTCAATTCTAATTTTTTCTCTTCGACCAATTGCATGATACATATTGCGGTAAAAATTTTAGAAATTGAACCTATCCTATATTTTGTCTTTTTGGTATTGGCAACTTTGGGCGCAAGGGAACTGTAACCATAGTCTGTTGCATATTGTATTTTGCCGTTTTTAAAAATGGCGATACTTCCCATACCTTGATTGTATTTTTCAATAGAATCAAAATACTGATCAATCAACTGAATATTACCTTGTGACCATCCAATTTGGGTTACGAATAGTAATTGAATTAAAACGATTAACTTTTTCATTTATAATAAATTAGATAAGCGAATTGAACGATGTAAAATATTCCACTGTAAAGAAAAACGAATTTTTTGAGGATAGGTAAGTGGAACTAAACTGGACTGTATATTAGAACTTTCCATTATTGGAAAATATATGCGAAGTATTTTTTTAAATCGTAAACCCAAACCTAAATCCCAGTAATTTATTAGGGTAGAGGACGAGGTAGGACTTGGAGAAAAGGCATAATCGCCAAATAATCCAATATTTATTTTAGGTATAGGAAGTTCTAAATACAAATTCGCTGCCGTCAGCCAATTGTTAGAGCTTAACTCGCTTGTTGATTTAAAGCCACCCATATTTTCTTGGCGTACAGTAGATTGTAAACCTTGGTATGGACTACGGTTGAAAGATATTTCTTCGAAAAATAAATCTTGATTTCCATTCGCTCCAGCCACTGCTAAGGCAAATGAATTTTGTAGAGGCTCGGTTTGTTTGATTTGCAAGACCTTACCGCCATAAACGCGAAGTTCAACCCAACGTGTCATTTTGTTTTTAGCATAGCGGTAACGATATGTTGCGCTTGCTTGTGAACGATGTACAAGGTCTTTTGATACGGACCGAGTTACAAATTCATGTTTGATATCGAAATTGATTTCATGATCGGGACCTGAGTAAAAAACGTCCAAACGAGTCATGGCACCTATACTTTCTTCATTTTTAGAAGCAAATCGATCGGCACGGTATAGTGCTTTGGTCATCCAATCTGCTTCCCAATGAGGTTTGAATTTAGGGTTGCAAAATTTTCGTTGGAAAAAAGGAGTAATAGCAGCGTAATAATTGGAATTTCCTCTGTTAGATTCTTCCAATTTGTAAGTCCTTCCTTGCAATCCGAATTGTATTTGCCCTGCCATTTTCTCAGGTAAATAAGTGTAATTGATTTCTCCTTGGCCAGAAATGAAATTTCTTCCGAAAGAGTACATAGGAGTAATGTAGAATTGAACTGGTTTTAAAGGGAAACCATAATTGTGTATAATAGTTCCAAGCATCATTTGATCTGCCTCATTATAAGCAGCTATAGGCGCCCAAAATAAATTGGATTTTTTCGGCTCATTGTCTCCTATTAAAAACTCAAGTGACAAAGGCTCCAAACGGTGAAACAGTTTGTTTCTCATCCAAGTATTGTTGCTTCTGTTTATTTCAGGCAGGTTGTTCTCTGGGTCAATTTGTAATATGTTGAATGAATTTTCGATTATTACAGACCCTATGCCTTTCTCGTTTAGTTTGATCCAATGAGTCGTTGTATCAGTTCCATAGCTCGTAACTGGCACGGGACCTACTACTTGCCCCGAGTTCTTTACAGTCACCTCCGTACCAGTTTTGGTTCGTTTTACAGACTTTATTTTGAAGTCAATTTTTTTGCGCGTTTGAATTAAGTCGCCAAACATCCAATCCAAATTTTCACCTGTTTTTGCTTCAAATATTGCTTTTAGATCTTCTGGTTGTGGGTGCTTAAATTTCCAAGTCTCGAAATAAGCATTCATACATACGTCAAAAAGCGAATCGCCCAAGTAGTATTTTAAATAGTGAAAAACAAGACCTGTTTTTTGGTACATCACTATTCCATAATTGGCTGAGGTAAAATCAGAGCTGGGTGTTTCAATAGGCTGATCTTCTCCCAAACGTGCTATTAATTGGTGTTGTAAATCTGCTTGGTCATGGTAGTCGAGGTCGTTTAAGTGAAATTTACCGCCTAAAACCATGTCGCTCAAACGTTTATTTCCCTTGTATTTTGTTTGGATATAGCGAATTTCATTCAAAGTATTCAAGCCTTCGTCCATCCATCCATGCTCTCTTTCATTGGTTCCTAAAATTCCATAAAACCAGTTGTGACCGACTTCGTGGACAATTACCACCTCTAATTGCTCTGCATTACTGGCATTTCCGATTACTGTTACATTGGGGTATTCCATTCCGCCACCTGCTGAGATGGTTCCGTCAACTGCCGTCACTTGTTGGTATGGATAATCGCCGTTCCAAAGAGAATAATAGTATATAGCATCTTTTAAATATTCTGAAGAATTTTTCCATAGGGCTTTATTTCGTGGAGTAAACATGGCCCAAGTGGTAACCATCTTTTTTGAAGCAGGTAGCTCCACTGAGTCCTTTAAAACAAGGAATCGCTTATCGGCAAACCATGCAAAATCATGGACGTTTTGTTGCTTGTAGTGCAAAGTTTTTGTTTGGTCACTTGAGGGTGGAAATGCATTTACATTCTTAGAATCACTACTCAATAATTCTAAATTAATCTTGTCATTATTGGCCTTTTCATTTAAAAATGAGATCTCCTTTTGATTTTGTAAATCTCCCGTAGCGCCAATAATGTAATTCTCTGGCAAAGTAATATAAACGTCGTAACTTCCAAATTCTGAGTAAAATTCACCTTGATTTAAATACGGAATTGGATGCCATCCGTTTTTATCATATACAGCTGGTTTTGGATACCATTGGGTGATTTGATAACTCTGACCAACATGGCCCAATCGAGAGATTTCTCCAGATGGTATTTTAACCGAAAACGGAGTTGAAATGGTGACTTTTTCTCCAGACTTTAAGGGATTCGTAAGCTGGATGATTGCAATATCCTCGTGAGCTGGGTCTAGATTCCAAGTCGCAGCAAGGTCATTAACTTTGAAATCAATCTCAGAAATATTTCCTTTAATACTATCCTCACCGTACTTTAATAGTTGATTGCCGCTTTGGTAGATTTGTTTACCCAAAGAACTTTGGTCAGAGCGATAGGCATTGGGCCATAGGTGTATGTAGATTTTGTCTAAATTTTCTGGACTCTGATTATGATAAATCATTTTAACAGAACCTTTTAGGGTGTGTTTCGTATCATCTAGAGCAACATTTATAGTGTAATCTACTTTTTGTTGCCAGTAGTTTTGAGATTTCGCTGAAGGTATAATCAGCAGAATAGTGACTAGAGTCAGTAATTGTCGCATATGAATAAAATACATGTGTTAAAATTAATGGTTTTATTACTATTAACCTTGCTAGAAATTCGGCC
>JAHKAT010000266.1 GCA_018825925.1 Bacteroidota bacterium
TTAACATTTCAATCCTCCGATTTTGCCAAACTGGCTTTAATCGTGTATCTATCCCGATTAATGGTTAAAAAGGAAGCCTTCTACCATAGTTGGAAAGAAGGTTTTTGGCCTATATTTTGGCCTATATTACTCATCTGCGGATTAATCTTTAAAGACAATTTTTCTACTGCGGCTATCCTTTTCATGATTGCATTGGCCATGCTATTTTTAGGCAAAGTACCTTTTGGAAAAATAGCCACCGTTTTTGGAGTAATGTTGCTCATAGGTGGTGGTTTAATTGCTTTGCAAAAGGCCATTCCTGAATTTACCGTACTTTCTCGACTAGAAACCTGGGAAAACCGTTTAATGAACCGCTTGGATGACGAAAAGAATGTCGCCGCCAATGCCCAGGCGCTCAATGCTCAACTGGCCATCTACAATGGTGGTATATTTGGACAAGGGGTGGGTGATGGAAAATTAAAAGAATACTTGCCTGAAGCCTACGCCGATTTTTACTACGCTTCCTTTGTAGAAGAATTTGGATCCATTGCTGCATTTTGCCTCCTTCTCGCCTATTCCATATTACTATTTCGAATTATACGAATTGCTTTAAAATCAGACAATCTTTTTGAAACCTATCTCTGTTTGGGAATAGGAATTCTAATTCTCACACAAGCTACTGTAAACATGCTTGTTTGCACTGGAATTTTCCCAGTAACAGGTCAAAACATGCCGCTTTTGGCGATGGGTGGTTCTGCCTTAATTATGACTTGTATTTCAATAGGTATTGTTCAAAGTATTGCCTCAAAACAACTTAACAACTTAGAAGATGAATAGAGCTATCATTTCTGGAGGCGGCACCGGTGGACATCTATTTCCGGCAATTGCGATAGCCAATGAGCTACGTTCGAGATACCCGAATATTGAAATCCTCTTTATTGGGGCACAAGGTAAAATGGAAATGGAACGTGTACCAAAGGCCGGATATAAAATTGTTGGACTCGATATTCGAGGTTTCCAGCGAAATAAAATTGTGCCTAATTTAATTCTACCAATTCGTATTGTTAAAAGTTTGGCATTGGCCTTAAAAAAACTCAGAGAATTCAAACCTGACATCGTGATTGGCGTCGGTGGTTATGCTTCTGGCCCCACTCTGAAAATGGCACAAGTTTTAGGGATTCCGACCTTGATTCAAGAACAAAACTCCTTCGCTGGAAAAACCAACCTTTTACTTTCTAAAAAAGCCAAGGCAATCTGTGTGGCTTATGAGGGTATGAAGCAGTTTTTCCCAACAACAGAATTAATCAATACGGGTAATCCTGTAAGAAAAGAAATCAATTCCCCTCTATTAGACGCGCAAATGTGTAAAAAAGAGTTGGGATTCAACTCCACGCAACCTTTGATATTAGTGATTGGAGGAAGTTTAGGTGCACGAACGATCAATCAGGCCGTTGAAGCAGGTGCTGCTCAGTTTTCATTAAAAAACACCAATGTACTTTGGCAAACTGGCGCCTATTATTTGATTCTATTCAGAAAAATCAAGCAATCACTGCCAACAAAAATCTAAAACCGACCGCTTTTATTGATGACATGATGCAAGCCTATTCTGCGGCCGACTTAATCATTTCTCGTGCTGGAGCTCTATCTGTAAGTGAACTTTGTCTCATTGGAAAGCCAGTTATTTTAGTCCCTTCACCCAATGTTGCCGAAGACCATCAAACGAAAAATGCGATGGCCTTGGTCGAAAAAAATGCTGCCATTTTAGTTACCGACAAAAGTGCTTCTACCGAACTTGTCAAAACAGCTTTAGAAACATTAGAAGACCATACGAAATGTTCGGAATTATCCTCCAATATTATTAAGCTGGGTAAACCAAAGGCAACAGAAGACATCGTGGATGTAATAGTAAGAAAAGCAAATGTATAGGTTCAAAGATTTACATATCGACCAATTTAAATCTGTTTATTTCCTCGGTATAGGTGGTATAGGAATGTCTGCCATTGCCCGCTATTTTTTACAGCACAACTACAAAGTTGCAGGGTATGACAAAACTGAAACCGAGCTGACAAAAGAACTAATTCAATTAGGCGCTGAGGTAAGTTATACGGATGATTTGAACACCATACCAAATACATTTCAAGACCAACAATCAACGCTGGTCATAAGAACTCCAGCAGTGCCTTCCGATCATTTGGGTTGGAATTTTTTCAAGGAAAACAACTTTACTATACTAAAAAGAGCCGAACTTTTAGGCGTTCTTACTCAGAGTTACAAAGGCTTGGCCGTCGCTGGAACACATGGAAAAACAACGACAAGTACTTTGCTTGCGCATTTATTACATCATTCAAACTTGCGCTGCAATGCATTTTTAGGCGGTATTTCTAGCAACTACAAAACCAATTATATTTCGGATGAAAATGCCATTTACACGGTAGTAGAAGCCGATGAATTTGATCGAAGTTTTCACCAGTTAAGTCCTTATTGTTCGATTATTACAGCCATGGATTCTGATCATTTAGACATTTATGGCACTGAAGAAAAATTTCATCAAGCATTTCAAGAATATGCAGATTTAATAAATGATGACGGAATATTGATTCGCCATTTAGACGTGCAATTGACCTCAAAATGTCCGAACATCAGTTATCATCTAACAAACACCACCGCCGATTATTACTTGAGCAATCTAAGTTATGAAAACGGTTGTTTTCAATTTGATGCTCATGGTCCAGATTTCGTTTGGAAGAACATTGTATTTGGATTACCCGGAACCCACAATGCTGAAAACGCTTTGGCTTGTTTGATACAAGGAAAATGGCTTGGTCTGTCGGAGGAAAAAATTAGAGCTGCTTTCAAAACGTTTAAAGGTGTAAAACGAAGATTTGATTATCATTTAAAAAGCGAAGATTTTGTTTACATCGATGATTACGCACATCATCCAACAGAAATAAATGCGCTATTAAATTCGATAGATCTATTGTATCCTGGATGGAAAAAAATTGGAGTTTTTCAACCCCATTTGTTCAGCAGAACCAAAGACTTTTTTGACGGTTTTGCAAAACAGCTTTCCCGATTAGATCAGTGTATTCTACTCCCTATTTATCCAGCTCGTGAATTGCCAATTGAAGGCATAAGTAGTGAGGCACTTTTGAAAGAAATATCTAGCAATAGCAAGTTCGTTCTGTCACCAAATCAAGTAATTAACTCCTTAGAAATCCAGTCAAAGACAGTTCTTTTAACGATAGGCGCAGGTGATATCGATCGATTGGTTCAACCTATAAAAACACATTTCTCTGCATGAAGAATTGGATGAAAATAGGATTAATCATACTTACTTTTTTAGTGGTGACTTTGATATTGGCAACCTCTTACAAAGTACAAAATAAAACTATTTTAGATCCCCCGCAAGCCTATATTCACGTGGAAGGGGAAAGTGCATTTTTAACCAAACCAGAGTTGCTTGATCGTTTGAAACGAGACAATTTATTGGTACAAGGTCAGACCTTTGAACAAGTCGATATACATAAAATCGAAAAATATATAAGGACAATGACCGAGGTCAAAAGCGTTAAAGTTTTTGCTTCAATTGGTAAAAAATGGACTATCGATGTTGAGCTAAGAAAACCAATAGCTCGAATTTTCAATCAACGTGGAGAAAGTTTTTATCTCGATAGTGAAGGCCATACGATGCAGCCAAGCGAACTGCATACCGCGAGGGTTGTTGTAGTGAATGGTTTTATTCCAGATCGCTTAAATTCAGAGAATGTGTTCCACATAATTAACAACGACTCATTGATAAGTATTCGAAAACTTGATGATATCTATCGAATAACGAATTATGTTTGTAATGATCCAATGCTACATGCGCAAATCGCACAAATTTTCTTGGAAAAAACCGGAGATTTTGTGCTAACACCGCAAATTGGTGGACATAGAATCGTTTTTGGCACTGCCGACTCTAACGCAGAAGTGGCAGCGAAGTTTAAAAAGCTTAAAACATTTTATAAAGAAGCGATTCCATACGAAGGTTGGAATAAGTACAGTGAAATATCTCTCAAATACGAGAACCAAATAGTTTGTAAGAAAAAGAATTAAAATTATGTCGAAGATTGTAGTAGGGCTAGACATCGGGACAACCAAAATTGCATGTTTTGTCGGTCGTGAAAACGAACACGGCAAAATTGAGATTTTATCCGTGGGTAAAAGCGAATCATTAGGCGTAATGCGAGGCATTGTCGCAAATATCGAAAAAACGGTAGAGTCCATTCAATTGGCTGTAAGCGAAGCGCAAAGCAATATACCGGAGGACAAACAACTAAACATAAACAATGTGATTGTTGGTGTAGCCGGACAACATATTAAAAGTTTACAGCATCGTGGTATTCATACTAGAAACGACAATACCACTGAAATCAGTAAAAAGGATGTTTCCGCTTTGATTGATGACATGTTTCGTTTGGTTATGCAGCCAGGAGAAGAAATTATCGACGTTATTCCTCAAGAATTCATCGTTGATAATGAAAAAGGAATTAAAGAGCCTATCGGTCATGCCGGCGTGCGCTTAGAAGCTAATTTCCATATCATTACAGGCAACGTTAGTGCTATAATGAACATCAATCGTTGCGTTCAAAAAGCAAACTTAAAAGTAAAACACATCATTTTAGAGCCAATCGCCTCAGCCGATGCAGTTCTTTCTGCGGAAGAAAAAGAAGCAGGTATCGTATTGGTTGATATAGGTGGCGGAACTACAGACATCGCTATTTTCCACGATGGATTATTAAGGCATACGGCTGTAATTCCTTTCGGTGGAAACGTAATTACCGAAGATATCCGTGAAGGTTGTTCCATCATGAAAAAGCAAGCTGAGAAATTAAAAACACGATACGGCTCGGCTTTTGCAAGCGAAAGCAGTGACAATGATATTGTTTGTATTCCAGGCTTAAGAGGTAAGGAGCCTAAAGAAATTTCACTTCGAA
>JAHKAT010000267.1 GCA_018825925.1 Bacteroidota bacterium
GTTTTAAAATGAATGAATTGAAAAAGAACCCAACTGTTAAAAGTAAACTTACTAAAACTTTTCAAATTCTGTTGATCGGGTTAGTACTGGTCGTTTTTTCTGCTTGTAAGAAAAAGGGATGTACGGATGCTTCGGCTAAAAATTATAATTCAAAAGCGAAAAAAGAAGATCAAAGCTGTGAATACACTTCCACCATTATTTTTTGGTACAGTCAAGCTACTCGGGATGTCTTAGAAATTTCATATCCATTAAGAGTAAGGGTAGGAGGAAAACAAGCCGGCCTGATCTATTCAGGGAATGCATTTAGCGCTGAACCCATTGACTGTATTCAAATTGATGGAACTGTGCAGTTTGTTCAGACCTTATATGACCGAAAAATAAGCGTAGTGGTTTCTGTTGTTGATAATACCGGTCTTGAGGTGATACCACCGACCAATATTGCCGTAAATGCTGGTGGATGTCTGAAATATAAAATTTAATGGATCTGTACGAGATCATTCGCATCTCATGACTAGATTGGGTTTTAATTTTATTTTTTTGTTAAATTCGTCCAATTGACACGATCAAAATGATGAAGCATCATCAGAAATGAATAAAAAGATAATTTTTTTCTTGTTTTTTAGTTGGATTCTTCAAAATCCATGTCAAAGTCAAAACAAACTTTTTAATAATTTGTACGCTAGTTCGGAGGCAAGTTTGGGATTTGTTTTACCAGAATATAAGTTCGTCAATTCAATTACCAATGATTATTCACGTGGCATTGGTTTATCAATTTCACATAAATCAAAGGGGAAAAGTGAAGTTGAACAATGGTTTAACTACCCAGAAAAAGGTGTAAGTTTATTTCATGCTACACTCGGAAATGACAAAGTATTCGGAAAGGAAACGGCATTGTTTTATTTCTTTAAACTATACTTAGCCCCTCCAAAAAGAGTTCGGTTATTTAATCACATGGGAATAGGCTTGAGTTATGTCACCAAGAAATTTGACTTAATTTCCAATCCATTTAATGTTGCGGTGGGGTCTCATGTCAATATTCATTTTAATTATCGATTTGGTTTAAATGTTGCCCTGTCAAAGAACTGGGAAACCAATATTGGATTGTCTTTTAATCATTTGTCCAATGCAAATACACGGGAACCCAATCTTGGTTTGAATTACTTTACTTCTTTTTTTGGTCTCTCTCATAAGTTGGGCGAACAAGATCCTTATAAAAAGTACGAGAGAAAAAAACATCAACCGATCAATTTAATAACGGGTGTATTAGGTTTTGGTGGGAAGCACACTCGCTTGTTAGCAACTGCTTCTGATTATTATTTGACAACCTCATTTTCTATGGATTTTGAGCGGAGTTTCTTTCGCAAATTCCGTTTTGGGATAGGCCCCGATTTTTTTTATGATACCTCGGTAAAAAGTAGTTTAGATAAAAATGAATACAAACCTTCGGATTCTTTCCAAACTGGAATTCATTTCTCTCAGACTATATTTTACAATCGATTTTCAGTGACCATTCAAGAAGGTTTTTATCTTTTTTTTACAGAAAAGGTGGGGGAATATCCGATGTATAATCGTGGGATTTTACAATACAAAATAACCGATCATTTGGCATTCCGGTTTGCGATGAAATCACATATTTACATTCTTGATTTTCCAGAATTAGGCTTTTGTTATCAATTTAAGTAAACATGAAAGAGTTTTTTTATACAGTTTTGTGTTTTCTGGGAATTTTAGTCGGCTTGACGGCTTGTTCGAAAAGTAATCAACTGATTACCATTTCAAAATCTCTTGATTTTTTCAATTCAGTGGAATTGACTGAAGGCTTTGAGTTGCTATTCACGGAAGATTCATTATCTAGAATTGAAATATTTGGGTATTCTAATCAACTTGAAAAAGTAGATTTTAATATAGAACAAGGTGTTTTATTTATTAGAAACAAAGACAAAAGTAGATGGAGACACCCTAAAAAAAACAAAATAGTAATTCACCTGTTTGCCCCTGAAATAAATAGAATTAAGGCGGATGATGGATGTAAGGTAATTACCAATGCAATCACGAGTAAAGAGTTTGGTTTAATCTTAAGAGGTAGAGCTTGCGAAGCGGATATTACTTTAAATTGTGGAACTTTTTATTATTGGAACAATTTTCCGTGCGGCGGAACTATGAAATTAAGCGGTAATTCAGAAATACTTAAGCTGTGGAATGTCGGCTTGATGTCTGTAGATGCCTCACTGTTGAAAACGGACTATGCCGAAATTGAGAACACCTCAAAAGGCGACTGTATAGTCAATGTTATCGAGCGACTTAGTTATAAAATCGGGGGCTCCGGAAATATACAATTGAGTGGAAATCCATTGGTTATCGAATTGGATAAAAGTGGCAGCGGTAAGTTGATTAGATATTGATGATTCAGTTATTGGATGGTCGCTTTTGAATTCTCAACCATTTTTTAAATAAAATTATTTTCAAAATTTAAAAGCTCGCCTTCATTTCTAATTTTAAGTATGCTGAACGATCATGAAAAATAGAGGCAATCCGATGGTAATATTGAAAGGAAAGGTAACACCAAGAGCCATGGGAATGTAAAGGCCAGGATCAGCTTTTGGTGCAGCCAGTCGCATTGCTGCAGGAACAGCAATGTAGGAGGCACTGGCGGCAAGTATTGCAAAAACCAATCTATTCCCTATACTGTCTGTTACATACTGACTAATCATAGCCACTATACATCCATTTACCAATGGCATCAATAGGGCAAAAATCATAACGAATCCTCCATGTTGTCTAAAAGCTTTGAATCTTCGAGCGGTTACCATCCCCATTTCAAGTAAGAAAATAGCTAAGAAACCTTTGAATAAGTCGGTGGTGAAAGGTTTGATGCCTTCTGCTTGTTTTGTATCGGCAATGATTCCAATAATTAAACTACCGAGTAATAAAAGAACGCTACCGTTTGAAAGTGAATGATGAATAATCTTTTTTAAATTGAATTCAGATTTTTGAGTTTTGTCATATTTCATGATTAAAACAAAACCAACAACGATGGCTGGAATTTCCATCAGAGCCATAACCGCAACCATATGTCCGCCGAATTGTATGTTTTGAAATTCTAAGAAAGAAACGGCTGCTACAAAGGTAACTGCACTAACAGAGCCATATGCCGCCGCCACTGCACCAGCGTCAGATATATTTAAACGCCTCTTAAGAATGTAAAAGGAGTAGAAGGGTATGATGCCTGAAACAACCAAACCGAATAAAAGTGAATAAACAATTTCGCCATCAAATTCGCTATGACTTAACTCTTGTCCACCCTTAAACCCAATTGCGAAAAGCAAATACAAGGAAATAAATTTGAAAGAGGAAACTGGGATTTCTAAATCACTTTTCACAATTGTAGCAAGTATGCCGAGTATGAAAAACAATAAAGTAGGGTTGGTGAGATTTGACAAGATAATTTGAAATTCCATTATTTTTTTTTTATTTCTCAGGATTTATAAACCTATGATTCTGGTTAGCGAAATTGGCTGTATATTATTGTTTAACTTCTTGTTGTGAGGCTTTTATCGTTTATAATCTTTTAATCGATTATTTTTAAATGGATACTTGAGTTTATTTCAATCGTCAGATTTTTTGTGTATGCCTCTTCTAAAAAGCGTAAAAGTTCGAGTTGCTCCAACTCTAAATGTGCCGCACGTTTAAGGGAATACTGATCATCGCGGCCAAAACGGACATTGGAGCTGAAGTTTTTAAGTTTATGAAAATTAATTTTCGTGTTTAATAAATCCATCACTAATTCTTTTGCCTCGGCTGAATCAAATGTGCTATTGATTAATTGTGTACTTTTTGTTTGGTCCATTTTTTTGATTTTAATCGTTGATTTTTTCTAAGATGTTTGTTGCTTTATTTTAAATTCGTGCGCAAAGGTCGTCAGTATGTTTTATAAATTTTCATTTATATTTGTGATGTTTATTATTAAAATAATTTATGAACTATACTTTGCATCAATTATCTGTCTTTTTAAAGGTTACCCAAACCAAAAGCATCACTAAGGCTGCAGAGGAGCTCAATTTGACTCAACCAGCGGTATCAATTCAATTAAAGAATTTTTTAGATCAGTTTGATATTCCTTTAATTGATGTTATTAAAAAGCGCATATACATAACTGATTTCGGACTAGAAATAGCGAGAATGGCCGAAAATATTTTGATAGAAGTAAAGTCTATCGACCAAAAGACACAGCAATTCAAAGGTAAATTGTCCGGTAAACTGAAAATTTCAGCCGCCTCAACAGGAAAGTATGTAATGCCCTATTTTATTACTCATTTTTTAAGAAAACACAATGAGGTTGAACTCCTACTAGATGTTACCAATAAATCGATGGTGATAGAAAGTTTAGAGAGAAACGAAATTGATTTTGCCCTGGTATCAGTTTTGCCTGAAAACATGAAGCTTAAGAAGATAGAATTGATGGAGAACAAGTTGTTTCTTGTTGGAAATTTACAATCAAATCTAGGTATAGAAAGCAATCATCCAAAGGTCATTGAAAACATCCCCTTAATTTTTAGGGAGAACGGTTCGGCTACCAGATCGGTCATGGAAGGTTTTTTGAATCAGCATCAATTGAAGATTCATAAAAAGATGGAGTTAACTTCTAACGAGGCTGTAAAACAGGCCGCTATAGCAGGATTGGGTTGCTCCATAATGCCAATTATTGGTATTAAGAATGAATTGATAAGTGGTCAGTTACAAATAATACCGGTAAAAGGATTGCCAATTTCTTCCAAGTGGTATTTGGTATGGTTGGAAGAGAAAAAACTAAACCCTGTGGCTTCAGCCTATGTTGATTTTCTACAAACTGAGAAAAATGACACCATGATTGAGTACTTTTCGTGGATTGAAAAGTATTGATAGTTAAAGGCTTGTGTCTTTTATGATAATTTAACTTGCGAAAACGATAGTATTACTATTATATTTGCGGAGTAAAACTATCTTAGTTGGATTTATGTTAGAAAATATTACGTTGCAAATAAACGAACATGTTTATTTAAAAGACCCTGTTACTAGTGAGTTAGGCATTAGTATTGTTGGGAAATCAATTGACTTGTTGTATGAATTGGGCTTTGAAGATTTTACATTTAAAAAATTAGCTGTTGCTGTAGGGTCGACAGAAGCATCTATTTATCGGTATTTTGAGAACAAACACAAACTTTTATCCTACCTTACCATGTGGTACTGGGCTTGGTTGGAGTATAGAATAGCCATGGGTGTTATAAACATCGAAAGTCCGACGATCAGGCTTAAAAAATGCATACAAATTCTGACGGAGAGGGTTGAAGAAGATGGAGTTTTTTCGCAGATTAATGAAGTGAAACTGAATCACATTGTAATTCATGAATCATCAAAAGTTTATCTCAACAAACAAGTTGACGAAGACAATCAATGTGGTTTCTTTTCGTCGTATAAAAATATTGTAAAGCGTGTTTCGGATGTTGTTTTAGAAATAAATAAAGATTTTCAATATCCGCACATGCTTATTTCAACAGTAATTGAAGGGGCTAATCACCAACGTTTTTTTGCTAAACATTTACCGCGTTTGACGGATGTGGTAGAGGGAAAAGATACAGTTGTAAGCTTTTTTCAAGAGCTTGTGGAAAAAACAATTAAGCATTAAGAATGTTATTTGAAAAAAAATTCAACGATAATTAAAATTTGGCAATGAACGAAAAAAAGAAAAAGTTATCTCCAATTAAGCGTTTTTGGATGTTATTGATTCCAGATAAAAAGGAGATTCGAAACGTTTATGTTTATGGGGTCTTTTTAGGTTTGTTGAATTTAACATTACCTGTAGGAATTCAAGCGATTATAAACCTTATTCAGGGTGGCGAAGTTAGTACGTCTTGGTTGGTGTTAATCCTTTTTGTTTGTGCAGGGATTGCAATGGCTGGTTTCCTTCAAATTAAACAATTAACCATCACAGAAAATTTGCAACAGAAAATATTCACTAGAGCGGCTTTTGAATTTACCTACCGTATTCCACGAGTGAAACTCGAGCGACTTTTGAAGGAATATGCCCCAGAATTAATGAATCGTTTTTTCGATGTAGTTTCTGTTCAAAAAGGGTTGTCCAAAATTTTAATTGATTTTTCTACGTCTGGAATACAGGTCTTGTTTGGTTTGCTTCTTTTATCCATTTATCACCCGTTTTTTATTGTATTTAGTTTGCTTTTAATCATCATGGTGGTCGTTATTTTTTATTTGACAGCTAGAAGAGGTTTGCAAACAAGTGTGGAGGAGTCGAAAAATAAATACTTAATTGTTCACTGGTTAGAAGAACTGGCAAGGGCAAATACCACTTTTAAATTAGCTGGACGCACGGAGCTTCCTCTTGAACGGGTAAACAAACAAACCGATAAATACATAGTATCTAGGGAAGAACATTTTGAGGTGTTGAAAAAACAATACGCAATGATGGTAGGCTTCAAAGTATTAGTGGCTTTGGGTTTGTTACTCATCGGTGGACTTCTAGTTATTGAGCAACAAATGAATATTGGTCAATTTGTGGCCGCAGAAATTATCATTATCCTTTTAGTGAATAGTGTTGAAAAATTGATTTTGAGTTTGGATAACATTTACGATGTTTTGACCGCTTTGGAGAAAATTGGAGAAGTTACAGACTTGGAATTAGAGCAAGAAGGAGGGATTGAGGTGAAGGACGTTGAAACAGGTTTCGAGGTAGAATTAAATAGTGTGGATTACATTTACCCAAGCGAAAAGGTTAAAACGATCGATCAAATCAATATGAAAGTGAAATCAGGTGAGCGATTCCTGATTAGCGGAGGCAGTGACAGTGGTAAGTCAACTCTCTTGTTCTTAATGAGTGGCTTATTTCGACCGACGAATGGTTATGTCACCATCGACGATATTCCAATAACTAATTATGATTATGAATCCTTGCACGCCAATATAGGAGGGTACATGCGAGATGAAAGTTTATTTGAAGCCACTTTGCTTGAAAACATTACTATTGGACGAGAAAAAGCAACTTTTGACAATGTAAAATGGGCAATTAAAAACTTGGGTTTAGAGCCCTTAATTAAAAATTTGAGCTATGGCTACGACACTAAAATAATTCCTCATGGACGACAGTTTTCCAAAAGTACGAGCGCAAAGCTATTGTTGGCAAGGGCTATAGTCGACCGACCAAGAATGTTGTTGTTAGAGAATAATTTTTCCTACTTCTCACCAGACGATCGAAAAAAACTATTGGAATTCCTCTTGGATAAATCACATCCTTGGACGGTAATTATGACGAGTTCACAAGCTTCAGATTTCCCACATTTATGGGATCGAGAGGTGAGATTGGAAAAAGGAAAAGTCGTTTCAATAAACTAGATAAAAACATGTTAAATATTTCAGATAATACGGTTAATCACCGCGTCGATAAGAATAAATACTCAAGTCTTGACCGGGTGGAAAAAAAGGTCTCTGGTAAGGTGTTGATTCGTTTATTGATCGCGGCCTTAATTTGTTCTTTGCTGTTTTCACTTTTGCCTTGGACTCAAAATGTTAGATCGATTGGCAGTGTAACAACACTCCGTCCAGATCATCGTCCACAAACCATAAATTCAATTATTGACGGTAGAATTAAAGAGTGGTTTGTACAAGAAGGAGATTATGTAAAAAAAGGTGATACCTTGGCTTTGCTTTCAGAAATTAAAGATGAATACTTTGATGAAAATTTACTTCCACGTACCGAAAATCAATTGGAATTAAAAAAGCAAACAGCCAAAACATACTCCGAAAAAGAAACGGCCCAATCACAACAATTAACATCCTTGCAGGAGCAACAAATTTTAAATCTACAGCAAGCAAAAATTAAATTAAGTCAAGCTTTGCTCCGAGTTCAAAACGACAGCATAGCTTACCGTGCTGCTCAATTGAACTATCAGACAGCGAAACGACAGTTCAACAGAATGGACAGTTTATATAATTTGGGATTAAAATCACTAGTGGATTTAGAAAGCAGAAGAATAGCTCAACAACAAACGAAAAGTAGTGAATTGGAAGCTTTAAATAGATGGTTGAATGCGCAGAATGAGGTGAAAAACCTTCAACTAGAAATCACAAATGTTCAAACTAAATTCAACAATGATTATGCAAAAACCTTATCCGAAAAATTATCCACAACTACCGATAGATACGACGCCGAGTCTTCGGTAAATAAATTGGAGAATCAATACAGTAATTACTCAATCAGAAGTGGATTCTATTACATTACGGCACCTCAGGACGGATATGTTGCAAGCACTTTTCTGACTGGAACAGGAGAAACAATTAAAGCAGGTCAGGCTTTAGTGAGTTTTATGCCAACGGCTTATCAATTAGCGGTAAGTTTATACATAGAACCTATCGATATGCCTTTGATGAATATAGGTCAAAAAGTACGGGTTCAATTTGACGGCTGGCCAGCCATCGTTTTTTCGGGTTGGCCTAATGTGAGCTACGGTACTTATGGTGGAACTATTTATGCAATCGACCAATTCATAAGCAGTAACGGAAAGTATAGAGTATTGGTGAAGCCAGACGACAAGAGCTATCCTTGGCCAAAAGAATTGAGATTTGGAGGAGGCACAAAAACAATGATTTTACTTAAAAATGTACCGATTTGGTATGAGTTATGGAGAAATATTAACGGGTTCCCTCCAGATTATTATCAAACTCAAAAAAACTCAAAAGAATGACTAGAATTTTGATGTTCATAGGCGGGATTCTAATCATGACCGCCCGATTATGGGCCCAAGAAGACACTGTAAAGGTGTTGACTTACAATAAATTCATGGAGGTTGTGATGAATCATCATCCGCAAATCTATCAAGCAGAAATCACAAAGGAAATTGGGGCGGCTTCTGTGCAAACGGCGAAAGGAGGTTTTGATCCTACTTTAAATGGAGGTGTTCAGCAGAAACATTTTGACGGAACAAAATATTACAGTTTAATGGGTGGTTCACTCAAGATTCCGACCTGGTTTGGATTAACAGCTGAAACTGGATATGACGTCAATGATGGCAGTTATCTGAATCCAATGTATAGAGTGCCCAATGGCGGTTTGTTATATGCAGGAATGCGATTGGAGCTAGGGAAAGGCTTAATAATAGATCAAAGAAGAGCTGAATTGAAAAAAGCAAAGCTGCTAGAAAAGTCTTCAGAAATTGAGAGAAGTATCAGACGAAATGACTTGGTATATCAAGCCAGCTTATCGTATTTCAATTGGTTGAAATTATCTCTTCAAATGTCAACATACGAAGAAGCGGTTACAAATGCGCGTGTTCGTTTTGATGGAGTGGTTAACACTGCAAAACTAGGAGATCGTCCTTATGTTGACACTGTTGAAGCTAATTTGCAATTACAAAATCGACAATATGGTTTTAATAAAACCTTGCAAGAATTAAACAACGCCAAAGAAAAATTAGAGTTGTTTCTATGGTTAGAGGGTAAAGTTCCATTAGAGTTAGAAGCAACTCCAGATGTGAATGAACTCGAAAACATGACTGCATATCCTACGGCACTCAACAATGTAAGTGATTCATTAATCGACTCGCATCCCTATGTTCAGAGTACGCTTTTAAAAGTGAATGAAAAATCAATTGATTTAATGATGAAAAGAGAACAGTTGAAACCTCAATTAACGCTGAAATATAATGCTTTAAATGAACCAGTTGGAAACAATGTTTTTGGGAATTTTTCACCAAATAATTATGCATGGGGTGGAACGATTGCTTATCCCATTTTCACCCGTCGAGAAAGAGGTGAAGTGCAGATGGCGAAGTTAAAGTTAGAAGACCAGCAGTTGAATTATTTGCAAACCAAAAATGAATTGGAATATAAGATTTCTATTGCGAACAACAATTTATTAATCATGCAAAAACAACTTGACCTTGTTCAACGAACCATGCAGTATAATGAGATTTTATACAATTCTGAGCGCTTGCTATTTGAAATGGGAGAAAGTTCACTTTTCTTATTAAA